>NZ_JAICYI010000025.1 GCF_025934275.1 Phenylobacterium sp. | reverse complement strand
TCGCCGCCGGAGCCGGCGTGCAGGGTGTCGTTCCCGAGGTTGCCGTAGAGGATGTTCTGGCTGGCGTGCGCGGTGATCAGGTCGTCGCCCTGGCCGCCCACCAGCCAGTCGCCGCCGCCCGCGCCCCCGTCGATCGTGTCGCCGCCCTTGTTGCCGTTGATGTCGTCGAAGCCGGAGCCGCCCTGGATGGAGTCGTTTCCGTCCCCGCCGCGCAGGTAGTTGCTGCCGGAGAGCGCGGCGATGACATCGTCCTCGGCCCCGCCGGCCACGGTCTCGTTCGAGCCCTGCAGATCGCCGCTGGTCAGCAGGTTCGCGCCCGCGTCATCGGCGGCCTGCAGCCGGAAGCCGCCGCTCATCACGCCCACGCCTGAGACCTGGATCGAGAAGGGGCCGCTCGCCGGGGCGGTGAACTGAAGGTGGGAATCCAGCCCAAGGCCGCTGTCGTCGTCCTGCGCCACGACCGCGCCCGAGGCGTCGAGGACGCGCAGCAGCGGATCGGCCAGCGAGCCCGCGCCGTTGCTCAGCGCCAGGACGTCGATGACGTAGCTGCGCCCCGCCACCAGCGAGGCGCTGAAGGCATCCGTGGCGCCGAGCGCCACCGTGGCCATCGCCTGCGGCCCGACGGCCGGCGCGAGGTTGTCGACGACCGGGCCGCCGCGCAGCGCATCGAGGATCTCGCCGGCGATCTGCGCGTGCGCCTGGGCGGAGGGATGCACCTCGTCGAAGAACAGGAACCCGCTGCCTATGGGATCGAGATGGCCGGCCTGAACGTCCATCCGCGCCTGGGTCACGTTGGAGAAACCGTGCGCCGCGGGGTCGGCGATGACGTCATGGGTGTAGCCCTGGAAGTCGTAGTCCAGGACCGTCGCCCCGGTGGGCAGCGTCAGGTTCGCGAGGTCCGCCTGCAGCCGCGCATCGGCGGTCTGGACGTACTGCGAGGCGAGCGCCCGCCGCGTCGCTTCGTCGGGGACGCCCGTATACTCCGGCGTCAGGCCGACGTCGGGGATGTCGGCGACCACGATGTGCCGCGCGCCGCGCGCCAGAAGGTGCGAGACCTCCTGGGTGATCTCGCCGGCGATCGCGGTCAGCTGCGCATCGGCCGCGGCGCCGGTCACGACAGCGCCGCCTGTCGGCACGAGCGCGCGGATGTCGTTCGCGCCGATGACGATCAGGTAGAGCGCGTTCGGATCGGCGGTGAAGTTGTCGTAGATGGCGACCTGGTCGTGCAGGTCCGGCGGCAGGCTGTCGGGCTGGATGGCCATCGCCCCGCCATAGGCGAAGCTCAGGTTGACGCCGTCGGGCTTGCTGAGGAACGGGACCGAGAGGCCGAGCAGCGGGTCCTTGATCCCGAACGCGAAGGTCGGCTGCGTCGGCTCGTGCAGCAGCTTGTTGGCGATCAGGTCGGCGCCGTTGTAGCCGTCGGTGAAGCGGCCCTCGAAGTAGCCCTTGTCGGCGGTCGGCGCGCCGTCCGGCACGCCCACGAACGGCAGGTCGCCGATGAGGTCGGCGGCCCTGAGGTCGTTGCCTGGATCGACGAGGCTGTCGCCGAACACATAGACGCCTGTGTAGGCCGGCAGGGCGGCGCTGGACGCGATCACTGAAGGCAAGCTGACACCCCGGCACGCGAACTGACCGGCCAAGAAGGCCTCATCGCCCGGCCGCCGGGAAGCGCGGTCTGCGGCCAAGCTTGATGAACATTTCTTGAGGGGTCGCCCGACCCTCCCTACCTTCGTCACATGGTCGAGACGGCGGGAAGCTCGAAGCTGGAGGGCGTGGCGGCGGCGGCGGCCAGGCAGGCGCCGGGCCGCGGGCTGCCGCCGGTGCACCTGTGGAACCCGGCGCACTCCGGCGAGATCGACATCGTCATCCGGCGCGACGGGAGCTGGTGGCACGAGGGCGCCCGGATCGGCCGCGAGCGGCTGGTGCGGCTGTTCTCGACGGTGTTGCGCAAGGATCCGGACGGGATCTGGCTGGTCACCCCCGTGGAGAAGATGAAGATCGCCGTCGAGGACGCGCCCTTCGTCGCGGTGCGCGTGGATCGGATCGAGGGCGACGACGGCGAGCCGGCGCTCAGGTTCCTCACCAACGTCGGCGACGAGGTGGAGGCCGGGGCGGAGAATCCCATCCGCGTGGCGACCGACGCGGCCGGCGAGCCCAGACCCTATGTGCACGTGCGGCGCGGCCTCGAGGCGCTGATCAGCCGGCCGGTGTTCTACGAGCTCGTCGAGATGGCCGAGGACCGCGGCGGGCGCCTCGGCGTGGCCTCGCACGGCGCCTGGTTCGACCTGGGCGCGGCGGAGGGCCGGTGAACGCGCACACGCCCTCGGAGGAGCTGCGCGCCTGGATCGGCCGCCACCTCGACCCGCTGGAGGACGCCGAGGCGGCCGACGGGGTCGCCGGCCGCTCCGACTTCGACCTCAATCCGGAGCAGTGGCCGGCCCCCGATGAGCCGCTGACCCCGGCCGCGGTCCTGGTGCCGCTGGTCGAACGGCCGGAAGGCGTCTCGGTGCTCCTGACGCGGCGGGCCGACACGCTGCGGCGGCACACCGGCCAGGTCGCCCTGCCGGGCGGCCGGCGCGATCCCGGCGAGACCGCCTGGCAGACGGCGCTCAGGGAGGCCGAGGAGGAGATCGGTCTGCACCCGAGCCATGTGACCCTGGCGGGCCAGTCGACGCCCTATCGGACCGGCACCGGCTACCTGATCACGCCGGTCGTCGGGTTCGTGCGGCCGACGCTCTCGCTCAGGCCCAATCCGGACGAGGTGGCGGAGATCTTCGAGACGCCGTTCGGCTTCCTGATGAACCCGGCGAACTACGAGCAGCACGAGCGCACCCTGCCCACCGGCGAGGTCAGGCGGTTCTACGCCATGACGCACGAGAACCAGTACATCTGGGGCGCAACCGCCGGGATGCTCAGGGCGCTCTACGACCGCCTCTATGGAGCGGCGCTTGCTTAGGGTGCTGATCGAGCGCGGCGGGCTGTTCGCGATCCCCTTCGTGATCTGGCTGGTCTGGGCGATGTGGGCGAGGCGCACGGGGCGGCCGATGGGCGCGACGCCCTGGCCCTGGCTGTTCGCGGCCGGCGCCTTTTTGTTCGGCCTCTCCTTGATGGCCGGCGCCATCTTCCATAGGGACAACCGCGACGAGACCTACGTGCCCGCCCAGACGCTGGCGTCCGGCCAGGTGAGCCCGGGGCGCTTCGAGAAGCGGGCGCCGGCGCCGAGGTGATGGGCGGACGATGAGCGATTCGATCGGCCAGCGCCCATGGATGACCCAGCCGGAGACGGCGGCGGTGATGGACGCCCTCGAGGCCGCCGGCGGCGCGGACTGCGCCCGTTTCGTGGGCGGCTGCGTGCGCAACACCCTGGTCGGCCGGCCGGTGGACGACATCGATATCGCAACCGTGCTGCGGCCCGAGGCGGTGAGCGAGGCGCTCGAGGCCGCCGGTCTGCGCGCGGTCCCGACCGGCGTCGAGCACGGCACGATCACGGCCATCTGCAAGGGCCGGCCGTTCGAGATCACCACGCTGCGGCGCGATGTGACCACCGATGGGCGCCGGGCGGTGGTGGCGTTCACTGAGGATTGGTTGGAGGACGCCCAGCGGCGCGACTTCACGCTGAACGCCCTCTATGCGCAGCGCGACGGGACTCTCCTCGATCCGACGGGGCGCGGCGCAGCCGACGCCGAAGCGGGACGCATCGCCTTCGTCGGCGACCCGGAGCAGCGCATCGGCGAGGACTACCTGCGCATCCTGCGCTTCTTCCGGTTCCTCGCCTGGTACGGCAAGGGCGCGCCGGACGGGCCGGCGCTCGCGGCCTGCACGCGGCTGAAGGACCAGGTGGCGACGCTCGCCGCCGAGCGGATCTCCAAGGAGCTGCTGAAGCTGCTGGCCGCCGACGATCCGCGTCAGGCGACGGCGCTGATGCTCGAGGCCGGCGTGCTGGAGATGGTGCTGCCGGAACCGATCAACCTGGATCGCTTCAAGGGCCTGGTGGAGATCGAGACCGACCTCCTGTTCGAGGCGGACGCGATGCTGCGGCTCGCGGCGCTGCTGCCGGACGACCAGCTGACGGCGACCCGGCTGGCGGAGACCCTGCGGCTCTCGAACGCGGAGCGCGACCGGATCACGGCCGCGCTCGCCCCCACGCCCAGGCTGAAGAGCTGGATGAGCCCGCGGGAGATCCGGCAGGCCGTCTACCGCGAGGGCAAGGCCGCCTTCCGCGACCGCGCGAAGCTCGCCTGGGCGGCGGCGAACCGCACCGCCGTGACGCCGCAGTGGCGCGGCATGATCGCGCTCGCCGAGGGCTGGACCGTGCCGCAGTTCCCGCTCACCGGCGAGGAGGTGCTGGCCGCCGGAGTGCCGAAAGGTCCGATGGTCGGGCAGGTCATGCGCGAGGTGGAAGCCTGGTGGATCGACCACGACTTCATCGACGACAAGCTCTCGGCGATCGAGAAGCTGAAGGCCGTGGCCCAGGGGATGGCGTATTGAAGCTCGGCATCCTGAAGACGGGGCGGCCGCCGAAGCCGGCGATCGAGCGGTTCGGGACCTATCCGGACATGTTCATGAACCTGCTGGGCCGCGACGCCTACGCCTGGCGGACCTATGCCGTCGACGAGGGCGAGCTGCCTTCGCGTCCGGAGGACTGCGACGCCTATCTGATCACCGGCTCGTCAGCCGGCGTCTACGACCCGCTGCCCTGGATCGAAGAGGCGGCGGCGTTCCTGAGATCGGCCAAGGGCAAGGCGGCGCTGGTCGGCGTCTGCTTCGGCCACCAGCTGATGGCGCAAGCGTTCGGCGGGAAGGTGATCCAGTCGCCGAAGGGCTGGGGCGTGGGCGAGCAGGTCTATGAGATCCTCGAGGCCGAGCCGTGGATGGACGCGCCGCCCTTGCGCATCCGCCTGCCCGCCTCGCACCAGGACCAGGTGATCGAGAAGCCGCCGGCTGCGGACGTGTTCGCCGGCTCGGAGTTCACGCCCTACGCGGGCCTGGTCTGGCGCGACCAGCCGGCGATCTCCATCCAGCCGCACCCGGAGTTCGAGCCGGCGTACGCCATCTCACTGATCGAGCACCGCCGCGGCGACCGCTATGCGGACGAGCAGGCGAACGCCGCCATCGCCTCCTATTCCGGCCCCGACGACCGGTTGCGGGTGGCCGGCTGGATCGAACGCTTCCTGGCGCACGCAACCTCTTGACCCGCAACCCGGTTGGGGCTCGAAACGCACGGGGCGAATCGTCGGAGACGGGCATGAATCGCTGGAGGCTGCTGATCGTCGCGATGAGCGCTGCGGCCGCGCTGGCGGTGGGGCTGGGCGCCCAGGCCATGCCGCACGTCGACGACATCGACATCGCCGCCATCCTGCCGTTCGGGATGGGGATCTAGCTCACGGCCAGGCGACCAACGGCGGCATGGAGGAGAGGATGGTGGCGATGTTGCCGCCGGCCTTGAGGCCGAACATGGTTCCGCGGTCGTAGAGCAGGTTGAACTCCACATAGCGGCCGCGGCGGACGAGCTGTTCGCCGCGATCGGCCTCCGTCCAGGGCTCGTCCATCCGGTGGCGGACGATCTTCGGATAGACGTCCAGGAAGGCCTCGCCGACCGCGCGGGTGAAGGCGAAGTCGCGCTCGAAGTCGCCGGTGTCGTGGCGGTCGTAGAAAATGCCGCCGATCCCGCGCGGCTCGCCGCGGTGCGGCAGGAAGAAGTACTCGTCGCACCAGGCCTTGTATTTCGGATACCACTCCGGATCGAAGGCGTCGCAGGCCGCCTGCATGGCCGCGTGGAAGAGCTTCGCGTCGTCGGCGTCCTGGCTCCGCTGCTCGTCCAGCATCGGGGTGAGATCGGCCCCGCCGCCGAACCAGCTGACCGCCGTCGAGAGGAAGCGGGTGTTCATGTGCACGGCAGGCACGCGCGGGCTGCGCGGATGCACGATCAGGCTGATCGAGGCGGAGACGTAGCTCGGGTCCTCCGCCGCGCCCGGCATGGCCGCGGCCATCTCCGGGGAGAATCGCGCGGTGGCCGCCGAGGTGTGGACGCCGGCTTTCTCGAACAGCCGGCCCGAGAAGAAGCCGCCGATTCCGCCGCCGGAGCCGGTCTCGCGGGTCCAGGGGCGGAGATCGAAGCGGCCCGGGGTCTCGGGATAGAGCGTCTCCGGCGCCTCGTCCTCCAGCCGCTCGAGCTCCGCGCAGATGCGCTGCTGCAGGGCCTCGAACCAGGCCTTGGCGCGCTCGCGGCGGGCTTCGATCTCGGACGTCAGGTTGGGCATCGCCGTCCTGCTAGCCGCTTTCGGCGGCGCTTGGGAAGTCGGACGTCTGGCGAAGCGCTTCGGCGAGCGCCGTGGCGCTCGCGGGGAGGCGCTGCGAGTCTCGGATTTCGTGAGAAATTCGCCGAACGAGGAATCGGCCTTGGCGCCATAATCCATCGCGGCGCGGGAAATCGCGCGCGCCCAATGGGAAGCCGCAAGGCTCGATCAGATCGAGGCTGACGCCCAGGCGGACGCCCAACGCGAGGGCCGCGCCGAGGTTTTGCGGAATGTGCGGTTGAAAAAGCGCCAAACGCATTCTAAGCGATCCGCCACGGGATGGACCGGGGGGGCGGAGAGACGAATCACGGACGCGCGGCGCGAGGTCTCGCAAGCGCTTCGGGAATATTCGTCCTGCCCCAAACGACCTCCCGGCCAGCGGCCCTTTACCAGGCCTCTGGACGGGTCCAAAGGCTTCAGCGTCCCCGCCCGGGGGCCAGGAATTGAAGGGTAGCTTTGGTGTCTGACACCGCTCTTGGCGCAAACCCCGATCCGCTTGCGTCATCCGACGATCCCAATCGCCGCGATTTCATCCACATCGTCACCGGAGCCGCGGCCGTCGGCGCGGTGGTGTCGCTGGCCTGGCCGTTCATCGACCAGATGAACCCGGCCGCGGACACGCTGGCGCTGGCGCAGATCGAGTTCGACCTGACCAAGGTGCAGGAAGGCCAGCAGGTGGTGGTCAAGTGGCGCGGCAAGCCGCTGTTCGTGCGCTACCGGACGCCCAAGGAAATCGCCGAGGCGGTGCACGACGACCACGCCGACCTGCGCGATCCGGCGACCGACGAGAGCCGCCACAAGCCCGGCAAGCCGCAGTGGCTGATCCTGATCGGCACCTGCACGCACCTCGGCTGCGTGCCGACCTTCGGCGGCGGCGAGTACGGCGGCTGGTTCTGCCCCTGCCACGGTTCGGTCTACGACACCTCCGGCCGGATCCGGAAAGGCCCCGCGCCGAAGAACCTGGCGGTGCCGGACTACAGCTTCCTCTCCGACACCAAGATCAAGGTCGGCTGACGACGATGAGCGGACATTCCACTTACGAGCCGAAGACCGGTTTCGAGCGCTGGCTGGACATGCGGCTGCCGATCATCCGGCTGGCCTACGACAGCGCCATCACCTTCCCGACCCCGAAGAACCTGAATTACTGGTGGACGTTCGGCGGCATCCTGGCGCTGTGCCTGGGCATCCAGATCGTCACCGGCATCGTGCTGGCGATGCACTACGTTCCGCACGTCGACTACGCCTTCAACTCGGTCGAGCGGATCATGCGCGACGTCAACTACGGTTGGCTGATCCGCTACATGCACGCCAGCGGCGCCTCGATGTTCTTCCTGGCGGTCTACGTCCACATCTTCCGCGGCCTCTACTACGGCTCCTACAAGGCGCCGCGCGAGGTGTTGTGGATCCTGGGCTGCATCATCTACCTGCTGATGATGGCCACCGCCTTCATGGGCTACGTGCTGCCCTGGGGCCAGATGAGCTTCCACGGCGCGGTGGTGATCACCAACCTCCTGGGCGCCTTCCCGCTGGTCGGCAACGCCATCACGACGTGGCTGTGGGGCGGCTTCGCGGTGGACGACCCGACCCTCAACCGGTTCTTCTCGCTGCACTACCTGCTGCCGTTCGTGATCGCCGGCGTCGTCGCCCTGCACATCTGGGCGCTGCACGTGCCGGGCAACAACAACCCGACCGGCGTCAACGTGAAGTCGAAGGCGGACACCGTCCCCTTCCATCCGTACTACACGGTGAAGGACAGCTTCGCGATCGCGCTGTTCCTGATCCTGTTCGCCTTCTTCGTGTTCTGGTTCCCCAACGCGCTGCTCGCGCCGGACAACTCGGTGCGCGCCAACCCACTGGTCACCCCGCAGCACATCGTGCCCGAGTGGTACTTCCTGCCGTTCTACGCGATGCTGCGTTCGGTGCCGAACAAGCTGGGCGGCGTGATCACGATGTTCGGCGCCATCGCGCTGCTGTTCGTGCTGCCGTGGATCGACACCTCGAAGGTGCGGTCGATGCGCTACCGGCCGACGATGCGGCTCTACTTCTTCATCTTCATCGCCGTCTGCCTGGTCCTGGGCTGGTGCGGCGCCCACGAGCCGGCCGACGCGGTGATCCCGAACGTCACCACCTTCACGCTCGGCGACTACGACCTGAACTCCATGGTCTGGCTGTCGCGGGTCGCGACGCTCTACTACCTCGCCTACTTCCTGATCATCACGCCGGTGATGGGGCTCACCGAGACGCCCCTGCCGATACCGGAGTCGATCTCCGAGCCGGTTCTGTCGCATCCCGCCAGCGGTCCCGTCGCGGCCGCCGCGGCCACCAAGAAGGGTTGAGCCTCAAGATGCTGCGCAAAGGTATCGCGCTCGCGGTGTTCGGGCTCGCCTTGGTCGGGACGCCGGCGCTGGCGGCCACCACCAGCGAGGAGCCGAAGGACATCCACTGGTCGTTCGAGGGCCCGTTCGGCAAGTTCGACGCCGAACAGCTGCAGCGCGGCTACAAGGTCTATCGGGAGGTCTGCTCGGCCTGCCACTCGATGGACCTGATGTACTTCCGCAACCTCGGCCAGAAGGGCGGCCCGTTCTACGACCCGAAGTACCCCAACCCGATCCAGAACCCGTACGTGAAGTCGCTGGCCGCCGACATCAAAGTCAAGGACATCGACTCCGAGACCGGCGACGACATCCAGCGCCCGGCGACGCCGGCCGACAAGTTCCCGGCGCCGTTCCCGAACGAAGCGTCGGCCGCGGCGTCGAACGGCGGCAAGGCGCCCCCGGACCTCTCGGTGATGGCCAAGGCGCGCGAGGGCGGCCCGGCCTACATCTATTCGATCCTGACCGGCTTCGTGCCGCCGCCGCGCGGCCTGAACGTCATGGCCGGCCGCTATTACAATCCCTACTACCCGGGCGACGTGAGCTCGTTCTGGACCGGGCCGAAGGACCAGGTGCCGAAGGGCGGTTTCATCGCCATGCCGCCGCCTCTCGCCCCCAACAAGGTGACCTTCGACGACGGCACGCCCTCGACGGTCGCCAACGAAGCCCGCGACGTCGCCGCCTTCCTCGCCTGGGCCGCCGAGCCCAAGATGGAGGAGCGCAAGGAGTTCGGCCTGGGCGCGATGATCTACCTGCTGATCTTCACCGGTCTGCTCTATGCGAGCTACCGGCGGATCTGGCGCGACGTCTCGCACTAGGACGGCGGTCCGGCGGCGTCGCCGGCGCGATCAGCAGGCGTCCGTGCGGGAAGTCGAACCGCAGGCGATAGCGGGCGAGCAGCGGCGCGCCGATCTGGCCGGCGAGCGCCGGATCCAAGGCTTTGATCAGGCCGGCCGGCAGGTCCTCGTAGAGATCGTCCGCGAAACCCAGGGCGCGCAGCTTCGGGCGCAGCACGCCGTAGGGATAGAGCTCCTTGGACGCGCCGGCGACAGGCGCCTGGGCCACCGCATCGCTGAGCCGGACCGGCGTGTCGCCGCCGGTCGCCAGCGCGAAGGCGCCGCGCCACGCCCGCGTCCCGTCCGTGACCGCGACCTCCGCCGTGGGGACCCCGGCGATCCAACGCAGCGGCAGGACGGCGCTGGCCGGAAAGCGGCGGCCGCGCCTGCGCCGCAGCGCCACGCGGCAGGGCGCGAAGCTGACGTCGAGCACGAAGTCCTTCAGCAAGTCCGCGCCGATCACACCGGCGATCGGCGTCGGAAGCGCGCCGGTGCGCAGGTCGAGGGTCGCGACCCCGACCGGGCGGTCATCGAGGGTCAGGCCGGCCAGGCGCACGCGACCGGTGAGCGCCGTCGCCGCGAAGCCGGCGCCGCCGGCCTGGGTGTCGGCGAGCTGCGTCGTGGGGGTGGCCGTGTCGAGCACGTAGTCGCCGGCGATCCCCAGCACCTCGGCCGGCACGACCACCACGCCATTGTCGAACCAGCACGCCGTCCCGCCCGCGCGGGCCGCGGGGGCGGCCGCCACGGCGGCCAGGACGAGAAGCGGGAGGGTGAGTCGCACCTGACCTTGGACGATAGCCAAGCGGGGCGCGCTCGGCGATAAGCGCTCCGACGATCCGCCGTTGGGGCGCTGCCTGATGGACCTGACCACACTGATCCGCACGATCCCGGATTATCCGAAACCCGGGATCATGTTCCGCGACATCACCACCCTGATGGGCGACGCCCGGGGCTTCCGGCGCGCCGTCGACGAGCTCGTGCAGCCGTTCGCCGGCATGAAGATCGACAAGGTGGCCGGCATCGAAGCGCGCGGCTTCATCCTCGGCGGCGCGGTCGCCCACCAGCTCTCCGCAGGCTTCATCCCGCTGCGAAAGCGCGGAAAGCTGCCGCACAAGACACGCGCCGTGGAGTACGCCCTGGAGTACGGGACCGACGCCATCGAGATGCACCTCGATGCGCTGACGCGCGGCGAGCGGGTGATGCTGGTCGACGACCTGATCGCTACCGGCGGGACGGCGCTGGCGGCCGTCGACCTCCTGCGCCAGGGCGGGGCCGAGATCGTCGCGGCCTGTTTCGTCGTCGACCTGCCCGAGCTCGGCGGGGCGGAGAAGCTCAAGCGCACCGGCGTGCCGGTCTCGACGCTGGTCGCCTTCGCGGGCCATTGACCGGGGCGCCTTAACGCCGCCCCAGCGGGCGCCTAACTAGCGGCCATGGCCTTCACGCGCGCCTGGCGCAACTTCAAGCGGATGCAGGACCTGACGGTCGCCACCGCGAGCCTGATCTATTCGGGCGCGGTGGTGCACGCCGTGGGCCGCCTGCCGGGCGGCGGCGAGGCGGTCGTGCGCTGGACCCTTCTGTGGCCCGCGGTGTTCCTGCTGGGTGCCCTGGTGATCCCGCTGGTGGTGCCGGTGCTCAAGCGATGGCTCGCCCGCTACGTCTGGCTGAGCTTCCAGGCCGGCTTCGGCCAGACGCCGGTCTCGATCGTCACCGGAGTGTGCCTGCTGCTCGGCGCGGCGATGTTCATCTACTGGCAGGTGGCGAAGGTCGCCGCGAGCGGCCAGTACCACGCCAACGTCTTCTCGGCCTACGCGGCGGGCATCGGCATCCTCGCCGCGCAGGCGATCCTGGTCCGCGCGCTCGAGCGGGCGCCCGAGGTGCGGAAAGTCATCGAGGAATGACGTCAGGATTCCCGGAGAAGAGCCGGGAATCGATGGACTTTCAAGCTGCGCTGCGGCCGCCGCCGTGGTTGGCGAACCAGGCCAGCGTGCGCAGGCGCGCGAGGCGGGCGGAATCGGCGTCGTAGTCGCTGCGGCGGTCGGAGACGAAGCCGTGGCCCGCGTCGTAGAGGTAGATCGGCACGTCGGGGTGGCGCTCGGCGATCTCCTCGATCCGCTCGGGCGGGATCGAGGCGTCGGTCTTGCCGAAGTGCAGGATGATGGGCGCCTTCGGCGTCTCGTCGTTCAGCTCGGAGATGCGCCGTCCGTAGTAACCCGCGGCCGCGGAGAGCCCCTCGCAGCGGCAGGCGGCCAGCCACGTCGCCGCCCCGCCCCAGCAGAAGCCGGTGACGAACACCGGCTCTGCGAGCGCATCGATGGCCGCCTGGGCGTCGCCGGCCACCTGGTCCCAGGGAGTCTCGGTCGAGTATCTCACGCCCTTCTGGGTCGCGGGCTGCGAGTAGTCGGCGGCGAAGCGGGGCTCGAGCCGGTCATAGAAGGCCGGCGCGATCACCTCATAGCCCTCCTCGGCGAAACCCTCGCAGAGCTCGCGGATGTGGTCGGTGACCCCGAAGATCTCCTGGATGAGCAGCAGGCCGCCGCGGCGGGCGTCCTGCGGGGCGGCGCGGTAGGCGGCAAGCTCAAAGCCGTCGAAGCGGCTCTTCAGGCTGATGGTCTCGCCCATCGCCTCACGCCGCCTCGAACAGCTCAAGCGTGCGGTGGCGCGCAAGGTCGGCCGCCTCGGCGTTGTAGCGCTCCGGGCTCTCGTTGTTGAAGCCGTGCCCGGCGCCTTCGTAGATGTAGACCGGCAGGTCCGGGTGGTGCTGGTGGAGCGCCTGGGCGACCTCGTCGGCGGGGATGCCGTGATCAGTGCGCCCGAGGTGGACTATGGTGGGACTCTTCGGCGTCAGTGCGGCGTTCGCCTGCACCATGGAGCCGTAGTAGCTGGAGGCGGCGGCGATGCCGTCGAGCTGGCAGGCCGAGAGCCAGGCGAGCGAGCCGCCGTAGCAGTAGCCGACGACGCAGACCTTCTGGGCGCCGTGGGCCTTCAGGAAGTCGCGGCAGGCGGCGATGTCGGTCAGCGCCTGCTCGATGGGCGTGGCGCGGGCGTTGGCGATGCCGGCCTGCATCCCTGCCGGGTCGTGCTCGGCGGTGAAGCCCCATTCGCGGCGGTCGTATAGCGAGGGCGCGATGGCGTCGTAGCCCGCCTTGGCCCAGCGGCCGACGTCGGCGCGGACGTGCCGGTCGATGCCGAAGATCTCCTGGATGACGATCACCCCGCCCTTGCGCGGCGTGAACGACGGCTCGTGGTAGGCGGAGAACTCGAAGCCGTCCGCGCCTGCGATTCTGATCGTTTCGCCCATCTCGCCCCTCCCTAGGGTGCTCTCGTCAGACGTTGAACCGGAAGTGCATCACGTCGCCTTCCTTGACGACGTAGTCCTTGCCTTCCGAGCGCAGCTTGCCGGCGTCGCGCGCGCCCGCCTCGCCGTTCAGCCGGACATAGTCATCGTAGGCGATGGTCTCGGCCCGGATGAAGCCCTTCTCGAAATCGGTGTGGATGACGCCGGCCGCCTGCGGGGCGCTGGCGCCCGCCGGGATGGTCCAGGCGCGCGCCTCCTTCGGACCGGCGGTGAAGTAGGTCTGCAGGCCGAGGAGTTTGTAAGCCTCGTGGATCAGGCGGTTGAGGCCGGGCTCGGCGAGCCCCAGCGTCTCCAGGAATTCGCCGCGCTCGTGCTCGTCGAGAAGCGCGATCTCGCTCTCTATCTTGGCGGAGATGACCACCGCCTTGGCCCCGTCCTGGGCGGCGCGGGCCGCCACCTGCCGTGAGAGGTCGTTGCCCGTTGCGGCGGAGGCTTCGTCGACGTTGGCGACATAGAGCGCGGGCTTGGCCGTCAGGAGCTGCAGCATGCGCCAGGCCTTCTGGTCCTCCGTCGAGACCTTGGCCACCCGCGCGGGGCGGCCCGCCTCGAGCTCGGCCAGCGCCAGCTTCACCAGGCGCAGGGTGACGACCGCCTCTTTGTCGCCGGTCTTGGCCCGCTTCTCGAGATTGACGACCCGCTTCTCCAGGCTCTCGAGGTCGGCCAGCATCAGCTCGGTCTCGATGATGTCGAGGTCGGCGAGCGGGTCGACGCGACCCTCCACATGGGTGACGTCGCTGTCCTCGAAGCAGCGGGCGACGAAGGCCACCGCGTCGGTGTCGCGGATGTTGGCCAGGAACTGGTTGCCGAGCCCCTCGCCCTTGGAGGCGCCGCGCACCAGGCCGGCCACGTCGACGAAGTTGGTGCGGGCGGGGATGATCTCCTTCGAACCGGCGATCCTGGCCAGCACGTCGAGGCGCGGCTCGGGCACGGCGACGTCGCCCACGTTGGGCTCGATGGTGCAAAACGGATAGTTCGCGGCCTGCGCCGCCGCGGTTTGGGTGAGCGCGTTGAACAGTGTCGACTTGCCAACGTTCGGCAGGCCGACAATCGCGACTTTCAAGGCCATGGGGTCCTTCAGACATCCTTAGAGGGCCGGGACCTAGCATGGGCGATAAGCCGCAGAGAACGGCTTTTGTCGCAGGCGACCCCCCTATCGGAAGGCGGGGAGAACCGCCATTTAGCGTACCGTGTCGGCCGAGCCAGAGATCCCCCGTCCATGAGCATGACTTCCGACGAACGCGGCCTTCGCGAGGCGCTGGCGCGCTACCAGCGGCCGAGCCACAAACGCAGCGTGCTGGAGATCGCGATCACCGCCGCGCCGCTGCTGGCGCTGTGGGGGGCGGCCCTGTTCGCGGTCTCGCACGGCTGGTGGTGGGGCGTCGCCATGACCCTACCGGCGGCGGCCTTCCTGGTGCGGCTGTTCATGATCCAGCACGACTGCGGGCATGCAGCGTTCTTCCGCTCGCGGACAGCCAACGAATGGACCGGCCGGCTGATCGGCGTCTTCACCATGACGCCCTACGACTACTGGCGGCGCACCCACGCCATCCACCACGCCACCTCCGGCAATCTCGATCGCCGCGGCCTGGGCGCGCTGGAGACCATGACGGTCGCGGAATACATGGCCAAGCCCGCCCTGCAGCGGCTGGGCTACCGGATCTACCGCAATCCGCTGGTGATCTTCCTGTTCGGGCCGGCCTACATGTTCGTCCTGCAGCATCGGTTGCCGATCGGACTGATGCGGCAGGGCCGCGCCTGGCTGAGCGTGCTCGGCAACAGCCTGGGCCTGGCGCTGCTCGTCTGCGTCCAGCTCTTGCTGGCGGGCCCGCGCGCGCTGCTGCTGGTGCATCTGCCGATCGTGGTGGCCGCCGCCTGCGTCGGCGTGTGGCTGTTCTACGTGCAGCACCAGTTCGAGACCGCCTATTGGGCGCGGCAGTCGGCATGGAACGCCGAGGACGCCGCACTGAAGGGCAGCTCGCACCTGATCCTGCCGCCGGTGCTGCGCTGGATGACCGCCAACATCGGCGCGCACCACATCCATCACCTCGGCAGCAAGATCCCGTTCTACCGCCTGCCGCAGGTGCTCAAGGACCATCCACGGCTGAACGAGACGAGCCGGCTCACGCTAGGCGAGGCGTTCACCTCGATGCGTCTGGCGCTGTGGGACGAGGCCCGCGGCCGGCTGGTCTCCTTCCGCGAGGCCCACCGCCGCATCCCGCAGCCCATCGCGGCCTAGAGCCGCGGCTCAGTCGTCCTTGCCGCGGGCGAGCGCGCGCGGATCGGCCTTCTCGGCGGGCGCCAGGCGCATGACTTCGGCCTGGTACTTCTCGTCCTCGCCGAGCGCCAGCAGCGGGGCTGCGTCGGCGCAGGCCGCGAGCAGCGGCTCGACCCACTTGAGCTCGGCCTTGTGGAAGTCGGAGAGCACGTGGCCCTGCACGAGGTCCTTGTGGCCCGGATGGCCGGTCCCCAGCCGGGCGCGGCGGAAGTAGGGCCCCACCTGGGAGGTGATCGAGCGGACGCCGTTGTTGCCGGCCGCCCCGCCGCCCGCCTTCATCCGGAAGCGCCCGGGCGCCAGGTCGATCTCGTCGTAGAACACGACCAGGTCGGCAGGCTCGAGCTTGAAGAAGCGCAGCGCCTCGCCCACCGCGTGGCCGCTGTCGTTATAGAACGTCTGCGGCTTCAGGATGAGCGTCTTGACGGGACCCTGCGGGGTCTCGATCTCGCCGGCGCAGGCCAGGCCCTGGAAACGCCGACGCTCCGGCCCGAAGCCCCAGCGGCGGGCGATCTCGTCCACCGCCATGGCGCCGATGTTGTGGCGGTTCCTGGCGTACTGCGGCCCGGGATTGCCGAGCCCTGCGATCAGCAGCATGGCGCGATCCCTCCCTTGGTGGCGGGGAGGGCGAACGAAGCGAAGCTTCGGCGGGGTGGGGAGATCCTACTCGTCGCCGGCTTCTTCGGTGGTCTCGCCTTCGGCGGCGGCTTCCTCGCCCTCGGCGGCCTCGCCCTCCAGCGCGCCCTCCGGCGCCTCTTCGACCACCTCGGCCATCATGCCGGTGACCGAGACCACCACGGTGTCCGTGTCGACCGCGGCCTTGGCGGCGGCCGGCATCCGGATATCGGACACCCGGACGTTGTCGCCGATCTCGAGGCCGGTGAGGTCGATCACCAGCTCCTCGGGGATCTGGTCGGCGGGCACCAGCACCATCACCTCGTGCAGGGCGACGTTGAGCGTGCCGCCCCGCTTCAGGCCGGGGCTCTCCTCGTGATTGCGGAAGTGCACCGGAACGGCGATCCGGATCTCCTGGTGCTCGTCCACCCGGTAAAGGTCGAAGTGGATCGGCTCGTCGGTCACCGGGTGCATCTGCACGTCCTTGGCGATCACCGGCTGGGTCTCGGCGCCGTACTTCAGGGTGACCAGGTGGCCCAGCAGCTTGCCGGTATAGAGCGCCTTGCGGAATTCCTTGGCTTGGATCGCGATGGAGACCGGCTGCTCATCGCCGCCGTAGAGGATGCCGGGGACCAAACCCGCGCGACGGGCGTCGCGCGCGGCGCCCGTGCCGGCGCGCTCACGGACCTCAACATTCAGAACGATCTCGGCCATGGCGCGCCTCAAAACGAAGCCGCCGCGCGATCGGCGCGCGGCGACGCAAAAATGGGTGCGCGTAGATACACAATAGGGCCGCCCGGCGCAACGGGGCCGGGGTCCTCAGTCGCGATGCTTGCGCCCGTGGCTGCGCTTGGGGCTCGCCCCGGTCGAGACCGGCGTCACGCGCGGGGTGTCGAACACCGGCGGCTCCGGATCGGCGGCGCCGACGCCGCGCAGCAGGCAGGCGCCGGTGTCCTTCAGGACGTGCTGGCCCAGGCAGAATACGTCCTCGTAGTGCGGCTTGGCCACCGCCAGGCACTGGTAGAGGTTGAGCTTGGACATGTTGAGGCACTCCGCCGAGTTCGGCTCGGCGGTCAGCGGCATGACCTGCTCGAGGCTCGTGTCGTCGGCGTAGCCGAGCGCCGCGAGCGCGGCGACCGCCATCGAGCGCACCACCAGCGGGGTGTAGGGCGGGGCGGCGCTGTTGGCCGGGAGGACCAGCCGTTCGGCGCCGGTGACCGCCTGCTGCAGCTTGGCGGTGATGTCGGTCGAGCCTTCCAACGGCGTCGCGGACAGCTGCTTGGCCATCGCCAGCCGCGCATCGCGGCCGGGCACATCGGCCTTGGACCAGGCGAAGTGCTGCACGTCGTAGGCCGCCTGCTTCACCGCCTTGCCGTCGTCGAACAGCTTCTGGCCGTCGCCGCCCAGCGCGTTGACCACCAGGCCGGCCGCGCCGGCCGAGCCGCTGATGCCGATCACGTAAGCCGGATCCTTCATGATCTCGTAGGCGACCTGGCGGCGCTGGTCGGGGTCCTTGGCGTAGATCCGCACGCCATCGCGGAAGCCGGAATCCTGCAGCGCCACCACCGCGCCGTAGGCGATAGCGCCGCGCAGCAGCTGGTCAGGCTCATAGGCCTCCCCCACCCTCAGACCCTGGGCCACGGAGGCGCCGTCGGTGAAGGCCGGCGAGATCCGGGCGGCGCGATCGACGTAGGCGCGGTAGGCGCTCGCCTGCTCGATGAGCTTCGGAGACAGGCTGACGCTGGGGATCGGCGCGGGCGGCGGCGGGGCGGCCACGGGCGGCGTCTCTTGCGCGCAGGCGCCGAGGGTGGCGGTCATGACGAGGGCGGCGAGCGCAAGCGCGCGGCGGGCGGGAACCTGGGAACTCATCGACGCGGCCTTCCTCGAGCGAGTGGTCAAAGAACTAGCACCTGCCCCCCGAGTGATTGTGGCCTTGCCCGGTAAACTCTTTCTGAGCAAGCGCGGCCGGTCGAGCCGCCGCCAAATCGCCTCTAGTCGAAGAGTTTGGAGACACTCTCCTCGTTGGCGATGCGGCGGATCGCCTCGCCGATCAGACCCGCGCAGCTCACCTGGCGGATCTTGCCCACCGCGGTGATGTGCTCCGGCTGTTCGATGGTGTCGGTGATCACCAGCTCCTTGAGCACCGAGCTCTTCACCCGCTCGCTGGCGGCGCCGGAGAGCACCCCGTGGGTGACATAGGCCGAGACCTCCTTCGCCCCCGCGTCGATCAGCGATTGCGCCGCCGAGCAGAGGGTGCCGGCGGAATCGGCGATGTCGTCGAACATGATCAGCCGTCGGTCCGCCACGTCGCCGATGATGTTGGCCACCTCGCTCCGGCCCGGCGCGGAGCGGCGCTTGTCGACGATCGCCAGGTCGGCCCCCAGGCGGCTCGCGAGCGCCAGCGCCCGGACCACCCCGCCGACGTCCGGCGAGACGATCATCAGCTCGCTGGTCTTGGCGTAGTGGGCCGCGATGTCCTGCGCCATCAGCGGCGCGGCCAGGAGGTTGTCGGTCGGGATGTCGAAGAAGCCCTGGATCTGGCCGGAGTGGAGATCCATGGTCAGCACCCGGTCGGCGCCCGCGCGGGTGATCAGGTTGGCGACCAGCTTGGCCGAGATCGGCGTGCGGCCGCCGGTCTTCCGGTCCTGCCGCGCGTAGCCGTAGTAGGGCATCACCGCGGTGATCCGCTTGGCCGAGGCGCGTTTCAGCGCATCGATGCAGATCAAGAGCTCCATCAGGTTGTCGTTGGCCGGATAGCTCGTCGACTGGATGACGAAGACGTCCTCGCCGCGCACGTTCTCGTCGATGGTGACCCAGACCTCGTTGTCGGCGAAGCGCTTGACCTGGGCGTGGGTGAGAGGCGTGCCGAGGTGTTTGGAGACGGCCTGCGCCAGGGTGCGGTTGGAGTTGCCGGCCAGCAGCTTCATCGGACCCCCATCACGAATTTGCGCAAGCTTTGCGGGCGCTTGTAGCAGCCATGGCGGCAGGGGCAAGGTCCCGCCCGGCGCGCGAGCCTCAGCGCTTGCGCCGATCGCCACATGAGGGAGGATGGACCGGCGAAGGAGTCCCCCGATGATCCGTCCCGCTATCCTCTCGGTCTTGCTTCTGTTCGCGACCACGCCGGCGGTGGCGGCGGGGGCCGGGGACAATGTCATCGCCATCCAGCCGAGCCACGTGGACGTGCCGGCGAAGCTGCCGGGCGATTGCCGCCTCGACGGCCGGGTGAAGGAGGTCTGGGCGGGCCAGGCCTTCCGCGTTGGCCAGACGGTCTCGATCAGCGTGCCGTGCTCCGACGGCAAGCCCAGGCTGGAGTTCAAGGACCCGAAGCGGTCGTTCCGCCGGGGCGAACCGCTGCCGCCGATCCCAGTGGACCCGGTGGTCTTGCGGCGGCGGCCGATCGGTGTCGCGCATCTCGATGACGCCGGCCATCTGATCTGGACACCCACGGCCAGGGCGTATGGAATGTGGGGACGGATCGCGGGCTACAAGGCGGGCGGCGCGGGAATCCTGCTCGATCAGGGACGCCCTGCGTAGCCGACCCGGCAGATCCGGCCGCCGCCGGCCGGCTCACCACACGCGGACCCGCTTGTCGGGCGGCAGGTAGAGCGTCTCGCCGGGAGTCACCTGGAAGGCCGGATACCAGGCGTCGAGGTTGCGCACTGTCTCGACGCGCCACTTGGCGGGCGCATGCTCGTCGCTCGCGACCTGGGCCCGGAGCGCCCGTTCGCGGGGCTTCGAGCGCCAGGATTGGGCGAAGGCGAGGAAGAAGCGCTGGTCGCCGGTCAGCCCGTCGATCACCGGCGCGGGCTTGCCGCGCAGCGAGGCGTGGTAGGCCTCGTAGGCGGCGGTGAGGCCCGCCTCGTCGGCGATGTTCTCGCCCAGCTCCTGCTCGCCCTTGAGGTGAAGGCCCGGCAGGGCCTCATAGGCCTCGTACTGCGCTGCGAGCGCCTTGCCGGCTTGCTGGAAGTGCGCGAAGTCGGCCTTGGTCCACCAGTTGCGCAGCCGCCCGACGGAGTCGAACTCGGAGCCCAGGTTGTCGAAGGTGTGGCTGACCTCGTGGCCGATGATGGAGCCCGCCGCGCCGTAGTTGGCCGCAGGGTCGAAGCGCGGGTCGAAGTGCGGGCTCTGCAGCTCGGCGGCGGGGAAGTTCAGCGCGTTCTGCAGCGGCAGGTTCACGGCGTTGAGCGTCTGCGGCGTCATCCACCACTCGTCGCGATCGGGGGCATGGCCGAGCTTGCCGAGGTGGTAGCGGTAGATGGCGAGCTCGGAGCGCTCCAGGTTGCCGAGCGGATCATCGGCGCGCACCGCCCAGGCCGGCCGCTTGCGCCAGCGGTCCGGATAGCCGATCCCAACCTTGATGGCGGCGAGCTTCTTTCGAGCCTCCGCGCGGGTCGAGGGCGCCATCCAGTCGAGCCGGGCCAGCCTCGCATCGAACGCCGCGACGATGTTCTTCACCATCTGCTCGATCTGGGCTTTCGACGAGGCCGGGAAGTAGCGGGACGCGTAGATGCGGCCGACCTCGTCGCCGAGCGCGGCGTTGACCGCGGCGATGGCGAGCTTGTCGCGGGGACGCTGCTGCCGGGTTCCGTCGAGCTGGCGGCCGAAGACCTCGAAGCGGGCGTCGTCGAAGGCCTTCGGCAGGACCGCCGCGGCCGCGTCGAAGCGGTGGAAGACCAGCCAGTCCTTCCAGCTCTCCAGCGGCTCGCTCGCGACCAGGCCGGAGAGCTTGGTGATCGCCGCCGGTTGCCAGGCGATGAAATCCTGTTGCCGGGGCAGGCCGGCCGCGGTCCAGAAGGCCGCCCAGTCCATCCCGGGCGCCTTGCGCGGGAAGTCTGCGCGGGTCCAGGGATTGTCGCCCCTGTGCGCGTCCTCGCTGGCGACGATGTCGGCCTGGGCGGCGGCGATCCTGGTCTCTAGCGCGAGCACCCGGTCGGCGCGGGCCTCGGGGTCTGAAAAGCCCGCCAGCCGGAACACCTTGGCCACGTAGGCGCGGTAGGCGTTACGCACCTCGAGCGTCTGGGGCTCGCTCGAGAGGTAGTAGTCGCGGTCCGGCAAGCCCAGTCCGCCCTGCATCAGGTAGGGGACGTTGCGCGTCGGGTGATTGAGGTCCTGCGAGACGAACAGGCCGAAGAGGTTGTGGCTGCTCGAGTAGTTGTTGTTGTTGAACGGATCGGTGTCGGCGCGGAGCCGCGCCCCCAGCATCGCCGACAGCGCGCGCCGGTCCTTGATGGCCGCGATCGCTCGCAGCGCCGGGCGGATCGGCGCAAGCCCGCGCGCCTCGATCCCGGCGGTGTCGACATAGGCGCGGTAGTAGTCGGCGATCTTGCGCCGGTCGCTGCCGGGCGCCGCCTTCGCCGCCAGCGCGCTTGCGATGATGTCGGCGTTGCGCGCCTCGTTGATCTTGGAAAGCTCCACGCCGAGGCCGGCGGAGCTCCGGTCGGGATCGATCTGGGCGGTCTTGCGCCAGGCGCCGTTGGCGTAGGCGTCGAAGTCGTCGCCGGGACGAACCGCGCGATCGATGTAGGCCTTGGTCACGCCGGAAAGCTTGCCGCCCCGGGGTTGCGGCGGCGCGGCGAGAGCTGCGGGGGCTGCGCTGAGGAGCAGCAGGGCGGCAAGGAAGGTGCGACGAGTCTTCATGGCGCTCGTCCTACCGAGCGCAGCGGCTGGCGCAAGTTACGGAACGGAAAGCCGCGCTCAGCCGAGCATGATCGCCGAGACCAGCCGGCCGTAGTCGGGCTCGCCGCGCTTGACCGCGCGGCGGTTGGAGAAGAACCAGGTCTGTTCGGCGCAGGTGTCGCGCTCCACCCACTCGCAGCGCTCGACGCCCGCCGCGCGCAGGCGGTCCAGCACGAATCCCGGCAGGTCGAACATCCGCTTGTCGTCCGTGGCGCCGCTCGCGAAGAAGCGGCCGAACGCAGGGTCCGCCTTGACGAACGCGGCGCGGAACTCCAGCCCGACCTCGTATGAGGCCGGACCGATGCAGGGGCCGACCGCGGCGCGCATCCAGCGGCGGTCGGCGCCCAGGCCCTCCATCCGCCGGACGGTCGCCTCCACGATGCCCGCCAGCGCGCCGCGCCAGCCGGCGTGGGCGGCGGCCACCACCTTGGCCTCCGGATCGGCGATCAGGATGGGCGCGCAGTCGGCGGCCAGCGCCGCGCAGACCACGCCCGGCGTGGCGCTCACCACCGCATCGGCTTGCGGCGGGCCGGCCGGCCAGGGGCCGTCGGCGGCCAGCGCGGTGGCCGAGTGGACCTGGTAGCAGGTGACGAGCTCGCCAGAGCCGAACCCAGCGGCGATGCGCCTCCGGTTCTCGGCGACCGCCTCGGGATCGTCGTTCGAGCCCGCGCCGGCGTTCAGGCTCTCATAGACGCCGGCCGAGACGCCGCCCCGGCGCGTGAAGAAGCCGTGGCGGACGCCTGGCAGGTCGAGCAGCGGCGAGGCGATCACGGGCAGGTCGGCCATGGCGGCTCAGGCGTCCTCGAAGGCCGGTGGCGTGAAGTCGGGCGCGTGAAGCGAGCAGGCCTTGAACAACTCGCCCATCTGGTCGGCGGCGAGCAGGCGATTGAGCTGGCGGCCGATCCGCGGCGCGGCCGCCGGCCGGCTGCGGACCAGCGCCTCGGCGCGCGCGCCGATCCCCATGCGGGCCAGGAACTCGGCCTGGGTCAGGATCGCGGCCGCGGCGCCTTCGGCGCGGGCCGCCGCCATCACCGCCGGAAAGTCCGCGTGGACGGTGAGGTCCGCTTCGCCCGGAGAGGCGAGCGGGCCGAGCTTCCGGTGCGCCTTGAGCGCCTGCAGGGTGTCGCCGAAGCCGGGCTCGTCACGCCCGTAGTCGACGAGGAGGGCCGCGCCGCCGTCGCGGGCCACCCGGGCGCCGATCTCCGAGCCGAGCGCGGCTTGCGCCGCCGATTGCTCATAGACCGCCCCCTCGGCGGCGTCGGGCAAGACGCCGGCCGCAGGCGTGGGACTAAGCACGAAACCGAGCCGCGCCTGGGGGTCGAGGCCCACCAGCCGCTCGGCCCAGCCCACGGCCGTGCGCACGAACTGGCGGGCGGGCAGACAATCCAGGAGTTCGTTGGCGATCAGGATGAGGGGCGCGCCTTCCGGGACGTCCGCCAGCGAGGCCGCCCAGCGGACGCGGTCCTCCAGGCGCTCCAACTGCAGCGTGCGCAAGGGCGGGGAGGTTTCCACCAGCCAGACGTCGGCGGCCCGCAGGAAACCCGGGGCCGCGCGGGCCGCGCGCAGCAGGTCCTGCATCAGCGTTCCGTCGCCTGGGCCAAGCTCGACCAGCCGGACCTGCGGCGGCTCGCCAAGCAGGCTCCAGGCCGAGGCCGCCCAGACCCCGATCAGCTCGCCGAACATCTGGCTGACCATGGGCGCGGTGATGAAGTCGCCGTCCTCGCCCAGCGCCGGCCGCGTGGCGTAGTAGCCGAACTGCGGATCGTGCAGGCAGGCGGTCATGTACTGGGCGACGGTGAGCGGCCCGGTCTCGCGGATCTGGCGCGCCAGCCGCTCACGCAGGCCCATCGGCCCTCTTGGCCTTGGTGGGCTTGGGGGTCGGCCCGGCCCCGGGGGGCGCGGCGGCGCGCGCCTCCGGCAGCGGCTCCTTCAGGCCGCGCCAGATGATCCAGCAGCCCACCAGGATCATCGGGATCGAGAGCAGCATCCCCATGGTCAGGCCGAGCGGGAAGTGCGGCATGTAGGCGTCCGGCTCGCGCACGTTCTCGAGCGCCGTGCGCGCGAGCCCATAGCCGGCGATGAACAGGCCCATGACCACGCCGCGCCGGTTCAGCCACTTGCGGGAATGGGTGGCCCAGCGAAGCACAAGGAACAGCACGATCCCCTCCAGCGCCGCCTCGTAGAGCTGGCTGGGATGGCGCGGCTCCGGCCCCGCGCCGGGGAAGATGATCCCCCAGGGCAGCGTGGTCGGCCGGCCCCAGAGCTCGCCGTTGATGAAGTTGGCGATGCGGCCGAAGAACAGGCCGATCGGAGCGCTGGCGGCGACCACGTCGCCGAGCCGCCAGAGATCCAGCTTGTTGCGCCAGGCGAAGACCAGGATGGCGATCAGCACGCCGAGCGCGCCGCCATGGAAGCTCATGCCGCCGTGCCAGGTCTTGAAAATCTCCAGCGGGTCCGTCCAGATCAGGTCCGGCGTGTAGAAGACGACGTGGCCGAGCCGGCCCCCGACGATGACGCCGAGCGTGATCCACAGGATCAGGTCGTCGACCTGCTCGACGGTCGCGGGCGGGCCGCGCAGCGCCCACAGGCCGGCGTTCCTGACCAGCCGCACGGCGTAGCGCCAGCCGAGCAGGATGCCCGCGACATAGGCGAGCGCGTACCAGCGGATCGCCAGCGGCCCCAGGTGCACGAGGACGGGATCGAAATCCGGAAAGGGCACGGGATCGGACGCTCCAGCGTTCAGCCAGACGAGAGGCTTTAGACGAGAAGGCCTTCGCTTTCACCCCCCGCGGGGCCATATATCATCCGAGGCCGCCGCCCGCCGCCGCAGAGCCGAGAGATGCAGACCCAGAACCCGTTCCTCGACGAGATGGCCAAGCTGACCACGGCCGCCATGGGCATGGCCCAGGCGGCGAGCGAGGAGGCCAAGGCCGCGTTCCGCAGCCAGGTCGACCGCATCGCCGCCGAGCTCGACCTGGTGCGGCGCGAGGAGATCGAGGCGCTCAAGGCCGAGATCGCCGCCCTGCGCGGCGAGGTGGCGGCCCTGAAGGGCGAAGGCGCGACGAAATCGCCCACCCCGCCGGCGGACGCCCCCTGAGCATCCACAGAAACACGCGAATGTGGCTCGCCCCAGGGAAGAACCGGGTGACGTTAAAGCCACGAAGCAGATTAATTTCAGTATCGCTGGCGATTCGAGGCCGCCCTCCGCGGTTTCGCCGGCAGCGAAAGGACCTCGGGTCTCATGGACACCACCCAGTCTGACGACAACGTCGTGATCGGAACCGATCCGCTCGATGTCGTGGAGCACGTGCTGACGGCGGAGAACCTGCCGTTCGACCGCACAGAAGATGGTGACCTCGCCTTTTCCCTGGCCGGCGACTGGAAGGACTATGAGCTGTGGTTCGCCTGGCGCCCGGAGGGGGAATGCCTGCAGCTGTGCCTCTCCATGGACCTGACCGTCGCGCCGGACCAGCGGCAGGCGGCGTTCGAGCTGCTGGCCTCGGTGAATCCCAGGGTCTGGCTCGGCCACTTCGAGGTCTGGGACGACGGCGAGATCGTCTTCCGGCACGGCATGGCGCTGATGACCGGCGAGCAGCCGAGCCTGGCGCAGGCCGCCGCCATGATCGACGTGGCGCTGGAGTGCGCCGACCGCTTCTATCCGGCCTTCGACTTCCTGGTGCGCGGCTCGAAGTCGCCGCAGGACGCCATCGCCGCCTGCATGTTCGAGACCGTCGGCGAGGCCTAGGGTCCCGCTCGTCCCGGCGGAGCCCGGGATCCATGCTGAGTTTGGGATTGATCTTTTCGGCCGATCACGGCTGAGAGGCCGCTTGGGTCCGGCTTTCGCCGGGAAGAGCGGTTGAGGGGCCGATGATCACCCCGATCCTGATGCTGGGCGCCGGGCGCATGGGCGGCGCGATGCTGGAGGGCTGGCGCCGGTCTGGCGCGTTCGCGGCCGCCGAGTTGATCATCTGCGACCCGGCCCCCAGCCAGCCGGCGCTGGCGGCTGCGCTGGAGGGCGCCAGGCTCAATCCGCCGCAGGCCGAGCTCGCGCAGGCGCGGACCGTGGTGCTGGCGGTGAAGCCGCAGGTGTGGGTGGAGATCGCCGCCGAGTACGTGGCCTGGCTCGCCGCCGATGCGGTGATCGTCTCGAGCATGGCGGGCGTGCGGGCCGCATCCGTTGGCAAGGAGTTCGGCGGCCGGGCCATCGCGCGCGTGATGCCAACCACGGCGGCGGCGATCAACCGCGGAACCGCCAGCCTCTATTCCGACGATCCGGCGGCGCTCGCCCGGGCGCACGCGCTGTTCGAGCCGCTGGGCGCGGTGGTCGACCTCGACGACGAGGCGCAGATGCATGTCGCCACCGCAGTCTCGGGCTCGGGCCCGGCCTATCTCTACGCCTTCGTCGAGGCGCTGGAAGCCGCGGCGGCGGCGGCCGGGATGCCCGCCAAGCAGGCCGCCCGGCTCGCCCGTTCGACGATCACCGGCGCGGCGGCGCTGCTCGCCGAGAGCGGCGGCGAGCCGGCCGAGCTCCGCCGGCAGGTCACCTCGCCCGGCGGCACCACCGAGGCGGCGCTCGAGGTGCTGCTTTCCGATCGGGGCCTCGCGCCGCTGCTGCGCGAGGCGGTGGCCGCCGCGGTCAAGCGCTCGAAGGCGCTGGGCGGCTAGTCGGCGCGCGTCCAGATCTGGGCCTGGCAAAGCACCAGCACGCAGCCCTCTACCTTAAGCTTGCCGCCGCCCAGCGCCGTCAGCCGGCCCCTGTAGCTGCCGCCGGTCTCCGGATCGTAGAGCCGCCCGCCCGTCCAGCGGCCCGGGCCGTCCGGCTTCATGTCCCGGATGACGGTGACGCCGATCACCGGCCGATTGCGGAGCGCCGGGTCGGGATTATGGATGTCGCGCACGGGCCGGCCGTCGTCGGCCTTCGGCTCCTTGAGCCAGGTGATCGATCCGCAGACCAGTGTCGGAGCGCCGCTGCAAGGCGCAATCAGCACCTTCCCTTCGCGATCCTGGTTGAGCCACTGGCCCATGATCGGTTCGGCTGCGACGGCCGGCGAGGCGACGACGGCGAGGAGGACGGCGAAGGCGAGGCGGCCCATGCCGTCATCTTAGCGCCCTTTCCCGACCGACCGCAAGGTGAAGTCTGTTTTGTCTGGAGACGAAAATATCATCGTTATTGTATAGTATGACGATTAAGCTTTGACTTTGCAGTAAAATTGTAGCTTATATTCCTGCCAAGCTGAAACCAAGCTCTATTGAAGGGGTTAGGCTCGCGATCCCCGCTCCCCGGGGACGTTGCAAGGAGAGCCAACATGGCCAATCAGCAAGGCGGACAGTCCTCAGGCCACTCCAACCGCGGCTTCGCGGCAATGGACGAGGACAAGCAACGTGAGATCGCCCGCAAGGGCGGCGAGAGCGTTCCCGACGACAAGCGCAGCTTCTCGCAGGACCGCAACCTGGCCTCGGAAGCCGGCCGCAAGGGCGGCGAGAGCGTTCCCGACGACAAGCGCAGCTTCTCGCAGGATCGCAACCTGGCCTCGGAGGCCGGCCGCAAGGGCGGCGAGTCGTCCGGCGGCGGGCGGCGCTAGCCGGTCCGGCAGGGAGGCCGGCGTCCGTCGGCCTCCCTGCCCCCCTCATTCACCCAGGCAGGCGCACGACGGCCCTGAGCCCGCCCAGCGGAGATCGCGCGAGGGTGATCTCACCGCCGTGGCCGCGGGCGACGTCGCGGGCGATCGCAAGCCCGAGGCCGACGCCCTTGGTGTTCTGGTTGCGCGCCTCATCCAGCCGGCCGAACGCCTTGAAGGCCTCCTCGTAGCGGTCCTCGGGGATGCCCGGGCCATCGTCGTCGACCACGATCTCCACCCCGCCCTGGCCGGTCGGCCGGACGGCCACCTCGACGCGCTCGCCGTGGGCGGCGGCGTTCATGACCAGGTTGGAAAGGGCGCGCTTGAGGGCGTTCGGCCTGACCCTCGCGGTGAGCTCCGGGTCGGCCGCGACGCTCACCTGGGCGCCGGCCCGCACGACGCCCTCGCTGACCTCCTCGATGATGTCGCGCAGGCGCACGGCCTCGACCGCCTCGCCCCCCTCGCCGCGAGCGAAGGCCAGGTACTCGTCGATCATGTGCTCCATCTCGGCGAGGTCCCGCTTCATCGCCGTCGTCCGCTTGGACGGCTCGGCGAGCGCCAGCGCGAGCTTCAGGCGGGTGAGCGGCGTACGCAGATCGTGGCTGACCGAGGCGAGCAGCGTCGTCCGCTGCTCGATATGCCGCTGGAGACGGCCCTTCATGGCGATGAAGGCCTGCGCGGCGCGGCGCACCTCCTTGGCGCCATGCGGCTTGAACGCCGGGGCGTCGGCGCCGCGGCCGAACGCCTCGGCGGCGTTGGCCAGGCGCTCGATGGCGCGCACCTGGTTGCGGATGAACAGGATGGCGATCGCGGTGAGCAGCACCGTGGCGACGGTCATCCAGAGCACGAAGATGTGGCCCTGGGTGGCGAAGGCGCGGTCGCGGGGCGCGAGCACCCGCATCACCCCGCCTGGAACCGCCACGCGGATGTCGACGTAGGCCGGGTAGCGGGTGGTGTCGAACCAGAAGGGGTCGTCCAGCCGGTCGTCCAGCGCGCGCTGCAGCGACTGGTCGATGGGGGCATGGAACGGCTCTTCCAGCACCGGGACGTCACGGCGGTTGGCGGGAAGCTTGCGGCCGGGCTGCAGGGCGATGGAGAGCGACATGGAGTCCTCGGCCCGCTTGGAGATCTTGCCGAAGGCGGCCGGACTCGGGTCCTGCTTGTAGCTCTCCACCGCCCAGGCGATGTCGCCGGCCAGCCCCTCCGAGAGGCGGCTGGTCACCGTCTTCCATTGGGCGTCGAAGAAGACATAGGTCACGGCGATCTGCATCAGCGCGATCGGCAGGACGATGATCAGCAGGCTGCGGCCGAAGAGCGTCTTCGGCATCTGCCGCTTGATCCAGCGGCCGAGCACGCGGCGCGGCGCCAGGCGCATCAGTCGGGCGCCAGCAGGTAGCCGACGCCGCGGACGGTCTGCAGATAGCGCGGCGTCTTGTGGTCGGCCTCGATCTTGCGGCGCAGCCGGGTGACCTGGACGTCGACCGCGCGGCCGGAGGGGTCGACCGAGCCGCGGGCCAGCTCGAGGCGATCGACAGGCTCGTGCGGCGTGCGGGCGAGCTGGCGGAGCAGGGCCACCTCGGCCTCGGTCAAACGCACCCGGTCGCCGTCGCAGGTGAGCTCGCCACGATCCGGATCGAACCGGCAGCGACCAAGCGAGAGCGATCCGCCGGAGGGCGCCCGCTCCTGGGTGCGCCGCAGGATCGCCTCGATGCGCAGCAGCAGCTCCTCGGGCTCGAACGGCTTGGGCAGGTAGTCGTCGGCGCCGAGCTTCAGGCCCTCGATCCGGTCGCCGGCCTCGCCCCGGGCGGTGAGCATCAGGACCGGCGTCCGCCCGGCCGGTCCGCGCTGGTCGCGCAGCCAGCGGGTGAGCGAGAAGCCGTCCTCGCCGGGCATCATCACGTCGAACACCGCCAGGTCGAACGCCAGGCTCTCGATCAGCTTGCGGGCCGGCGCCCCGCCAGCCGCCGCGGTCACCCGGAATCCGGCGCGGGCGAGGAACTCCTTGAGCAGTTCGCGGATGCGGTCGTCGTCGTCGACGATCAGCAGGTGGCGGCCCTGGCGGGCGGTCTCGGCGAGGGTCATGGCCGAGCCTCCCGCCCATTTCGTTTGACGCGGATCACGCGTGACGCTTCAACGGGCCGCCTACGAAAGGAGGTCGCACCCCCATGTCTATCCTGCCCTTCGACGACCGCGACGGTTGGATCTGGCTGGATGGCCAGTTCGTGCCCTGGCGCGAGGCGAAGGTGCACGTACTCACCCACGGCCTGCACTATGCGTCGGCCGTGTTCGAGGGCGAACGGATGTACGGGGGGGAGATCTTCGAGCTGACGGCGCATACCGAGCGTCTGTTCAAGTCCGCCGAGATCCTCGACTTCCAAATCCCCTTCAGCGTGGCCGAGATCGACCAGGCGTGCAAGGACACCTGTGCGAAGAGCGGGCTCGCCGACGCCTATGTGCGGCCGATCGCCTGGCGCGGCTCGGAGATGATCGGCGTCGCGGCCCAGAACACCAAGATCCACGTGGCGATCGCGGTCTGGGACTGGCCGAGCTACTTCAAGCCCGAGGAGAAGGCCAAGGGCATCCGGCTGACCTGGGCCAAGTACAAGCGGCCGAGCCCCGAAACCGAGCCGGTGCACGCGAAGGCGACAGGGCTCTACATGATCTGCACCCTCTCCAAGCACGCCGCCGAGCGGGAGGGGTTTGCGGACGCGATGATGCTCGACTGGCGCGGCTACATAGCCGAAGCCACCGGGGCCAACGTCTTCTTCGTCCGCGACGGGGTGATCCATACGCCGCTCGCGGACTGCTTCCTGGACGGCATCACCCGCCAGTCGGTGATCAAGCTGGCGCGCCAGAAGGGCTTCGAGGTCTTCGAGCGGCACATCGAGCCGCAGGAGCTCGCAGGCTTCTCGGAGTGCTTCATCACCGGGACGGCGGCCGAAGTGACCCCGGTCTCCGAGGTCGGCGAGCATCGCTTCCGGCCAGGCAACATCTCGCTCAGCCTGATGGACGATTACGCCAAGATGGTCCGCCGCGAGCTGGTGACCGCCTAGCGGCGCTACCAGACGCCCGGTGCGAAGCGCCATCGCACGCGCCGGGCGTACTCCGCGTAGCCAGGCAGGCCGGACCTGAGCGCCTGTTCCTCGCGCACCGCCCGCCAGCCGATGCCGACCATCGCCAGAGGCGCGGCGACGAGTCCCCAGAGCGAGCCCGCGACCAGCGGGGCGCCCAGGAAGATCGGCAGGGCGAAGGCGTACATCGGGTGGCGGACAATGGCGTAGGGGCCCGTGTCGATGACCGTCTGCTCGCGCTCGGACTGGATTCTCACGACCGGCGCGGCGAAGCTGTTGGTGCGGAACACCCAGCCGATCCCGACGTAGCTCCCGATCAGCGCGAGGGCGCCGAGCGCCTGCGCCCACGCCGGAGCCTGCGACCAGCCGAAGCGCCCCGCGTCGAGCCCGATCACGGCCAGCCAGCCGAGGAACGCCAGGACCGCCGCGCCCATGAACAGCCGGTCCCAGCGGCTCTGACCGCTCTGGACGGGCGGCTTCAGCCGTTCCTCCAGGAGGCCAGGATCGGTGACGAACAGCCACAGGCTGACCAGCAGGCTGAGCGCGCCGAACAGAACGATGAAGCGCCAGCCGCCCGCCCAGCGCCAGCTCCCCGCCGCGGCGAAGAGCACCGCGCCCATGAGCGTGAGCATCGCCACGAGCTCGACGATCAGCAGGCCGACGAGCTTTGGCCGCGACATGGGCCGCTCAAGCGATCAGCGCGTAGGGCCTCGGCATCGGCTCGTCGCGGGCCAGGAAGATCACCCCGATCACCGAGCGCACCGCGCAATAGACCAACGCCGCGGCCATGATCAGGCCGCCCAGCGCGATAAGTGGAATGCCGACCAGGATCAGGCTGAGGGGAATTCCCACCAACGCGATGATCCCGCCCACCACGAAGCCCAGCAACGAGAACCAGAAGGTGCGGATCAGCCAGGTGTAGTGGCTGCGCATCATCGGACCGGCGCCGTCGCGGTTGGCGTAGGCGATGATCAGGCCGATCACGGTCGTCAGGCCATGGGAGAGACCGACCAGATAGAGCGCATAGACGACGGCCGGCAGGGTGCGGTCCTCTGCGGCGGCGCGGTGATAGTCGGTGGTCATGGGTGTGCCCTCCCTGCGGGCGGATCATGCCCCATCCACGTGGGCGCGCCAGTGAAGGATTTGTAGGGTGGCCCGCGACTAGCGAACGAGGGTGATCTCCACGCCGGCGCCGACCGCATGCGGCGCGAGCGCCAGCGGCTTCTCCACACGCACCCGCGCGCGGGTGACGCGGGCGTCGTCCAGGCAGGCGCGCGCCAGCCGCTCGGCGAAGGTCTCCACCAGCCCGATGTGCCCCTCCGCGGCGACCGCCTGGGCGGCCTTCAGGATGGTCTCGTAGTTCAGCGTGTCGGCGAGCCGCTCGGCGCCGGCGGTGGGGACATCCAGCTCCACGTCGACCACCAGGGGCTGCACGCGTCCGATCTCGTGCCGGTAGACGCCGATCTGCGCCTGCACCTGCAGGCCGCTGACGAAGACCTTGGTCATGGCGACCTTGGGCCCGCTCATCGGCTCACCGCCGGGCCAGGTGCTGGCCGGAATCGACCGCGATCATCTGGCCGGTGACGGCGGCTGCGTCGATCAGGTACCTGAGCGCGCCCGCGACCTGGGCTGGCCCGACCGCGCGGCCCAAGGGCGTCGCGGCGGCCTCGGCGGCGAAGGCGGCCTGATCCTGATGGATCGAGGGCAGGGTCGGTCCGGGCCCGATGCCGTTCACCCGGATGCGCGGCGCGAGGTCCTGCGCCAGCATCTGGGTCGCCGCCCACAGCGCGGCCTTGGAGAGCGAATAGGAGAAGAACTCCGGCGTCGGCCGCCAGACCCGCTGGTCGAGCAGGTTGACGATCAGCCCTTCGCGATCGGCGGGCAGCCGGCGGGCGAAGGCCTGCGCGAGCACCAGCGGCGCGCGCAGGTTGGTCTCCATGTGCGCGTCCCAGGAGGCGCGGTTCATGTCCGAGAAGGCGTCGCGCTCGAAGACGCTGGCGCAGTTGACCAGCAGGGTGACCGCCCCGAGCTCGGCCTCGACCTCGCCGACCAGGGCGACGGTGGCGGACTCGCGGCGCAGGTCGCAGGCGAAGATCTGGGCCTTGCGGCCGCGGGCCCTGACGTCGGCGGCGGCCGCCTCGGCGTCGTCGTCCACCGCCCGCACGTGGACCGCCACGTCGTAGCCGGCGTCGGCCGCAGCCGCGACCAGCGCCCGGCCGATCCGCCGCGCGCCGCCCGTGACCAGCGCCGCGCCGCGGCTCGCCATCCGGGGAGGTCCCTACCGCCTAGTCGAAGCGGCCGAACTCGTAACGGTTCAGCGCCGCGATGACGATGAGGAAGACGACGATGGCGATGAAGGCCATGGAGGCTGTTCTCCAAACTGGATCGTCCGGGCTTTAGCGGCGCTGCCGGCGCCCCGCAACCGCCTTGTCGAACCCTGCGTCAGGCGCTCAAGGTCCGACCCTGCCGCAGAGGGAGATGAGGCCATGCCGCTCGCGCCGATACCGACCGAGGCCTTCCGCAAGATCGCCGTGGGCGTCGATCGCCCCGAGGACGTGGTGGCGGGCAAGGACGGCCGGGTGTTCGCCTCCGACCACCAGAGCGCGGTGGCGGAGATCTTCCCCGACGGCTCGTTCAAGCGGCTGGGGCCGAAGGGCGGCGCGCCCAACGGCCTCAACATGGACCGCGAGGGGCGGATCATCATCGCCAACTTCGGCATCTACGACCGCCAGGCGGGGCCGCTGCAGCGGTTCGATCCGCGGACCGGCGCGCACGAGACGCTGCTCGCCGAGGTCGGCGGCAAGCGGCTGACCTCGTCCAACTATCCGATCATCGATTCCGTCGGCAATATCTGGTGCGCCAACTCCACCCATGCCGAGACCTGGCCGCAGGCGCTGGACGGGCGCGCCGACGGCTTCATCTTCGTGCTCAGGCCCGATGGCTCGTCGGACATCGTCGCCGAGGGCCTGAAGTTTCCGAACGGGTTGGCGATCGCCGCCGACGAGAGCCAGCTCTACTGCGCCCAGACCTCGGGGGCGGACGTGATGCGCTTCCCGATCCTGGCGGGCGGCCGGCTGGGCGCAGGGGAGCGCTATGGGCCGGTGCTGGGCAAGCTGCAGGCGCCCGGCGATCCGCAGCACGACCCGAACGAGCTCGGCTACACCGACGGGGTCGGCATGGACGCCGAGGGCAATCTCTGGGTCTGCCTGCCGGCCGCCAACAAGGTCGTCGCGATCCGGCCGGACCTGACGGTGGTCACCGTGTTCCACGATCCGAGCGGCCAGACGATCAACCACCCGACGAACGTGACCTGGGGCGGCGCGGACCTGAAGGACCTCTACATCGGCTCGATACGGGCCGATTATGTGCTCAAGGCGCGGTCCCCGGTTGCGGGCCAGCCGCTTGTGCATCAAGTGTAATGACGGCGGGGCTTCCGAAGTTACCGCTGATCACTAAAATGCGCGTTTGAAGGTCGGGGCGGACGGCTCCGGCGGGCAGAAGCGAACGGTCCAGGAGGACGTCCATGCGCGAGTACCTCAAGTTCTACATCGATGGCCAGTGGGTCGAACCCAGCGAGAAGAAGACGCTGGACGTGATCAACCCCGCGACCGAGCAGGTCTGCGGCAAGATCGCGCTCGGCACGGCGGCCGACGTCGACAAGGCCGTCAAGGCGGCCAAGAAGGCCTTCCCCGCCTGGTCGCAGACCAGCCGCGAGGAGCGGATCGAGGTGCTGCAGCGCATCCTCGCCGAGTACCAGAAGCGCTTCGGCGACCTGGCGAACGCCGTCACCGAAGAGATGGGCGCGCCCGCCTCGCTCGCGCAGCGCGCGCAGGTGCCGGCCGGCATGGGCCACCTGGCCACCGCCGCCCAGATCCTCAAGGACTTCAAGTTCGAGGAAGACCGCGGCAACACCTTGATCGTGAAGGAGCCGATCGGCGTCTGCGGCTTCATCACCCCGTGGAACTGGCCGCTCAACCAGATCGCCTGCAAGGTCGCGCCGGCTATCGCCACCGGCTGCACCATGGTGCTGAAGCCCTCGGAAGTGGCGCCCTTCTCAGGGCATATCTTCGCCGAGATCATGCAAGCCGCCGGCGTGCCCGCCGGCGTGTTCAACCTGGTTCACGGCGACGGGCCGGGCGTCGGCGTGGCGCTCTCCAGCCACCCGGACATCGACATGGTCTCCTTCACCGGCTCGACCCGGGCCGGCATCGAGGTGGCCAAGAACGCCGCTCCCGGCGTCAAGCGGGTGGCTCAGGAGCTGGGCGGCAAGAGCCCGAACATCGTCCTGGACGACAGCGTCTTCGCCAAGAGCGTGGCGCGCGGCGTGCAGCACATGATGACCAACTCCGGCCAGTCCTGTAACGCCCCGACGCGGATGCTCGTCCCCTCCAAGCGGATGGCGGAGGCCATGGCGGTCGCCAAGGAGGCCGCCGATCAGGTCACGGTCGGCGATCCGAACGGCAACGCGATGCTGGGGCCGGTGGTCTCCGAGGTGCAGTTCAACAAGATCCAGGGTCTGATCAAGAAAGGCGTCGAGGAAGGCGCGACCCTGGTCACCGGCGGTCCGGGCCGGCCCGAGGGGCTCGACAAGGGCTATTACGTGAAGCCCACCGTGTTCGGGAACGTCACCAACGACATGACCATCGCCCGCGAGGAGATCTTCGGGCCGGTGCTGTCGATCCTGGGCTATGAGTCGATCGACCAGGCGATCGAGATCGGCAACGACACCGAGTACGGCCTCGCCGGCTATGTCAACGGCGCCGACCTCGACCAGGCCCGCAAGATCGCCCGGCGGATCCGCGCCGGTCAGGTCTCGATCAACGGCGGCTCGGACATGACCGCGCCCTTCGGCGGCTACAAGAAGAGCGGCAACGGGCGCGAGTGGGGCGACTTCGCCTTCCACGAGTTCCTGGAGACCAAGGCCATCCTCGGCTACGCGCCGAAGGAAGCGGCCGAGTAGGGATCACGCCGAGCCCTCTCCCCCTCGCGGGGAGAGGGTTGGGAGTGGGGTGTCGGGGCCGCACTGACCGGCGCGACGCTTGACCACAAGTCCGGCGGGGCGTGCGCGTCGACCCCCCACCCTGGCCCCTCCCCGCAAGGGGGAGGGGAGTTTAGGACGAGACCCTCATGTCCGAGATTGATCCCCATTTCCGGAGCCACCTCGAGGCGCAGGCGAAGCAGGCGGCGGACAACCCGCTGCCGCCGATCGACCAGCTGCCGCCCGAGATGGTCCGCGCCGGGTACCGAGCGCAGCGGCAGAGCCAGGACCAGAATGCGCCGAAGGACGTCGAGGTCCGCGACTTCGCGATCCCCGGCCCGCACGGCGAGATCCCCGTGCGCCTCTACGAGCCGCAGGGGCTCGGCAAGCCCTCGGGCCTGCTGGTCTATTTCCACGGTGGCGGCTGGGTGATCGGCGACCTCGAAACCCACGACGGCCACTGCCGCAGGATGGCGCGCTGGGGAAACTGCCGGGTGATGGCGGTGGATTACCGCCTTGCCCCCGAGCACCCCTTCCCCAAGGGCCACGACGACGCGCTGGCCGCGGCCAAGTGGGCTTTCGACCACGCCGGCGAGCTGGGCGTCGACCGCCAGCGGATCGCGGTGGGCGGCGACTCCGCCGGCGGCAACCTCGCAGCCACCGTCGCCATCGACCTGAAGGACGACCCCGACCGCCAGCTCGCCTTTCAGCTGCTGCTCTATCCGGCGACCACCTCCGAATGGACCACGCCGTCGCGCCAGACCCTCGACGGCCCGGTCCTGACGTTCCAGGCGATGCGCTGGTTCGAGAAGCTGCTGGCCGCAGGCGGACATCCTGAGGCGCACCGGCTCTCGCCCATCGACCGGGCGCTTCGCGGCGCCGCGCCGGCGCTGATCGTCACCGCCGGCCACGACTGCCTGAAGGACGAGGGCTACGCCTACGCCGAGCGGCTGAAGCAGGCGGGCGTCGAGGCCCGCCACGTCGAATACCCGCACCTGCCGCACGACTTCTACATCATGGCCGACATCTCGCCGGCGGTGATCGAAGCCTCGAGGCAGACGGCCGAGGCGCTGCAGGCGGCGATCGGCTGACTATTCGGCCGCGACGGCCTCGGCGTGGGCCCGGGTTTCCGTGACCCGCCGGCCGGCCGAGAGCGCGAGCCAGATGGCCGGGGCGACCACCAGCGCGCCCTGGATGTAGGGTCCGTCGATCGTGAGGCCGGAGAAGGACAGCCCCGCGCAGAACGGGCCGCCCACGCGCGCCGCGGCGCCCATGGCGTTGTTGAGGCCCAGGATCTGACCCTGCCGATGCGACTCGGCGGTCTGGGAGATCATCGCCGAGACGTTCGGCCAGGCGACCGACTGGCCGATGGCCGAGGCCGTCATCAGCGCGATGGTGTAGGCGCCGCCCGGCGACAGCGGCTGCAGGCCGATGCAGACCATGGTGATGGCCATGCCGATGGCCAGCATCGTCCCCTGGCCGAAGCGCTCGGAAAGCGGGCCGGTCAGGGTCATCTGGGTGATCGCCGAGGCGACGCCGACGAAGGCGAACGCGACGCCGACGTCGCGCGGGCCCCAGCCGAACTTGGCCTGGGTCCACAGGCCGAAGATGGATTCGATGCCGGTGAAGGCGAAGCCGACCATGAAGGTCAGCAGGAACAGCCGTCCGATGATCGGGTTGCGCACCGCCTCGCCGAACGCCGCCCAGCGGTTGGGGCGGTGGGTGTTGGTCTGGTCCCGCTGCCGGCTCTCGCGGATGAACAGCGCGATGCACACCGCTGAGGTCGCGAACAAGCCCGAGGCCGCGAACAGCGGCAGCTGGAACCCGATCGGTCCCAAGCTGGGCTTAGCGAAGATGCCGCCCAGCGTCGGCCCGACGATCAGGCCCACGTTCCACGAGGCGCTCATCCAGCTCATCACCCGGGTGCGCTTCTCCGGCGGGGTGACGTCGGCGAGATAGCCCTGCACGACCGAGCCGTTGCCGCTGGACAGCCCGCCGAGCAGGCGGATGAAGAAAGCCGCCGCCGCGCTCGGCGCAAAGGCGAGCGCGAAATAGCACAGACAGTTGCCGCAGATGGTGGAGATCAGCAGCGGCTTGCGGCCGTACTTGTCGGAGAGCCGTCCCCAGAACGGCTCGCCGAAGAAGGTGCCGATGGAGAAGGCCGAGAAGATCAGCGCGACCAGCCAGGCCGGGGCGTTGAACGACTTGGCGTAGAACGGCAGCAGCGGGACGACGATCCCGAAGCCGAGCTGGTTCAGGAAGATAAGGGCGATCAGCGACGGCGCCGCCCAGCGAGGCGGGGCCGCCTCCGGGGGCGTGCTGTCCGACATGGCGGACGCTGGTAATCTGCGCCGCCTCAGGGGGCAAGGATGGATCGGGGAAGGAGCGCAAACTCGCGGCCGCAACCCGCGCCCGCTTCTCAGCGGTTCCCACCACGACCACCCGGCGAAGGCCGGGGCGCAAGCGGCGGTTGGTTGGCTGCCAGCGCCCGTGCAGAAACCTGGACTCGGCTTGGATCCCGGCCATCGCCGGGATGAGCGGAGGACTACCTCGGCGCCAGGATCATGATCATCTGGCGGCCCTCCATGCGGGGCTCATATTCCACCTTGGCCACCGGATCGAAGTCGGCCTTGACCTTCTGCAGGAGCTTCATGCCGAGCTCCGGGTGGGCGAGTTCGCGGCCGCGGAAGCGTAGGGTGACCTTCACCTTGTCGCCTTCCTCGAAGAACCGATGCATCGAGCGGGCTTTGACATCGTAATCGTGGATGTCGATGTTGGGGCGGAGCTTGATCTCCTTGATCTCCACCACCTTCTGCCGCTTGCGCGCCTCGTTCTTCTTCTTCTGTTCCTGGAATTTGAACTTTCCGTAGTCCAGGATCTTGCAAACGGGCGGATCCGCGTTGGGAACGATCTCGACCAGATCGAGGCCCGCTTCTTCGGCCGCTTCGATCGCGGCGGAGGTGGGCATTACGCCCTGCTTCTCACCGTTTTGGTCGATGAGGAGGACGCGGGGGGCGCGGATGTCTTCGTTCATGCGCGGGCCGTCTTTGACGGGAGGCGCTTGCATGGGGCGGCGAATAGGCGGTGCTCCGTTCGTTGTTCCAACCAAAGCGCGCCGTCTCGTCGAAAGACGATCGGCGCGCCGCGCCAGTATATGGCGGAGGGTTACTACACTATCAAGCTGCGCCCGCGGTCTGGCCGAGCAGGGCGGAGGCCGCCTGCGCCACCTTGGCCACCGGCAGGTCCGCCAGCCGGTCCGACTGCAGGATGGTGACCCGGCCGCGCGGCGCCGTGAGCGCCGGATCCGAAGCCTTGGAGAACAGCACCACCGTGGGCGCGCCGGCCGCCGCGGCGAGGTGCAGCGGCCCGGTGTCGTTGCCGATGGCGAGCGCGGCCTTGGCGCCCAGCACGGCGATGCGCGCGAAGTCGGTGCGGCCGGTCAGGTCGCGGGCGCGCGGCGTCACCCGCTGGATGGCGTGCGCGAGCGGCGTCTCCTGCACGCCGCCGATGATCACGATGTCGAAGCCGCGCGCGTAGAGGATGCGCGCCAGCTCGGCGTAGTTCTCCACCGGCCACCACTTCTCCGGCCGATGCGCCGATCCGCCGGGGACGAACATCACATAGGGCCTGGGCCGCACCCCGCCCGCCACCGAGCGCTCGGCGGGCTCGTTCCTCCAGACCCAGGAAAGGTCCGGCAGGGGCGCGGCGCCTGGCGAGGTTGGCGCATCTGGCCAGATGCCGGCGTACATAAGCTGGTCGGCCTGGCGCTCCAGGGTGTGCATGGAGTTGCGCAAGGGGTTCTTGTGCGGCAGCGAGCAGCCGAGCGCGATCCCCGACCAGGACGGCGGACTGGGACGCAGCAGGTGGAAGATGCGGTTGGAGTGGTTGGAGGTCTGCAGGTCGTACACCCGGTCGTAGGCCGCGGTCCTCAGCCGTTTGCGAAGCGCGGCCCACTGGCCGAAGGTCTCGGGCCGCCCGTCGGTGTAGACGGCGTTGAAATAGGGGCTCGCCTTGCCCAGGCCCTCGAACGGCGGGGTGGTGAGCAGCGAGATGTGCGCCTTGCGATGCGCCTCGCGGATCTTCTTCATCGCCGCCAGCGCCAGGACGAAGTCGCCCAGGGCGGACAGCTTGATCACCAGGATCTTCTCGACGCCGCGGCGGACCATCAGGGGCGGGCCTCCAGCACCCGTTCGTAGGCTGCGAGCGTGGCGGCGCACATGGCGTCATTGCGATAGAGCTGGCGCGCCCGGTTCATCCCCGCCTGACCGATCGCCAGCCTGCGCCCCGGCCCCAGATCCATGGCCTGGGTCATCGCCTGCGCCCAGGCCTCAGGCTCCCCCGGCGGGACCAGCCAGCCGCTGACGCGATCGACCACCGTCTCGCTCTGCGCCCCGCAATCTGAGGCGATCACCGGCCGCCCCATGACCTGCGGCTCCACGGCGGTGCGCCCGAAGGCCTCCGGCGTGGTGCGCGCGGCGATGGCCACGTCGGCGACCAGGTACGCGGCCGGCATGTCGTCGCAATGGCCGAGCAGGCGCACGTGGTCCGAAAGGCCCGCCTCGTCGATCTGCCTGGCGAGCGCCTCGCGATAGCCGGTCCGGCCCTGATCGTCGCCCGCCACCAGCACCAGGAACTCGTCACGGCCCTGCTCGCGGATGCGACGCGCGGCCTCGATCACCGTGGCGTGGCCCTTCACCGGCGAGAGGCGCCCGGCCATGAGGAACACCGTGCGGCGGCCGTCCTCGCCGACGCCCCAGGCGCGTCTGAGCGCCTCGATCCGGTCGGGCGTGATCCAGGCGGGATTGAACCGGTCGAGGTCCACGCCGCGCGGGATGGCGACGACCTTGGCCGGATCGACATGGTGCTCCGCCAGGATGTGCCGGCGGGTGTACTCGGAGTTGGCGATCACCAGATCGCCGCGCGTCATCACCGCGTTGAACCAGCGCTTCGGCGTCGAACCGGCCGAATAGATGCCGTGGTAGGTGGTGACGAACGGCCGGCGGGTCGCGCGGGCCGCCCAGAGCGCCGAGAAGGCCGGCATGCGGGAGCGGGCGTGGACCAGGCTCACGGCTTCCCGCTGGATGAGCTCCGTCAGGCGGGCGGCGTTGCCAAGCACGGCCAGCGGGTTCTTGGCGTGGACCGGCATCTGGGCGAGCCGGCCGCCATCGGAGACCAGGCGCGCCGCCATGCGCCCGCCGCGCGTCGCGACCAGCGCCTTGCCGCCCGCCTCGATGACCGCGCGGGCGACGTCGATGGTGGTCTGCTCGGCGCCCCCGGTCTCGAGCTCGGGAACGACCTGCAGCAAGGTGAAGTCGGGCGGCAGCGGCACGTCCTTCGCTTACCTCGAAATGGGTGCGGCCACGCGGCGGCGCGCTGACGCGGCGGCGACCCCGCGCTATGAGCGATCCATGGCCGAGACGACAGGATACCTGACTCGCGACGATGGCGCGCGGCTCGCCTGGAAGCGCGTCGAGGGCCGGGGCCCGACGGTCGTCTGGCTGGGCGGCTTCAAGTCCGACATGGCCGGGACCAAGGCCCAGGCGCTCGCCGACTGGGCGCGGGCGAGCGGCCGCGCCTATCTCCGGTTCGACTATTTCGGCCATGGGATCTCCGACGGCGAGTTCCGCGAGGGGACCATCAGCCGCTGGCGGGCCGATGCGCTGGCGGTGCTCGACCATCTGGTTGAGGGCCGGGCGGTGCTAGTCGGCTCCTCCATGGGCGGCTGGCTCGCCTGTCTCGTCGCCATGGCCGCCCCGGCGCGGATCGCCGCCCTGGTGCTGGTCGCCCCCGCAGCCGACTTCACCGAGAAGCTGATGAGGCCGGGCCTGCCGCCGGACGGCCGCGCCGCCCTGGCTCGGGACGGCGTCTGGCTGCGGCCGTCGCCCTATGGCGAGGAGCCCTATCCGATCACCCGAGCTCTGCTGGAGGACGGCGCCCGCTGGTCGATCCTCGACTCCGAGGTCCCGATCGAGGCGCCGGTGCGCATCCTGCAGGGCGGTGAGGATCCCGATGTGCCGTGGCGCCATGCCCTGGAGATGGCGCAGGCGATCAAGGGTCGGGACGTGGTCTTCACGCTGATCAAGGACGGCGACCACCGCCTGTCGCGGCCGCAGGACATCGCGAGGCTAATCGCGGCGGTGGAAGAGCTGCCCTGAATTCCCCCGCGGCGGCTATTCCGCGGCGACCGCCGCCTCCGCGCCGAGGTCTGCGGTGGCCGCCGCCCGCTCAGCGTTCCAGGTCGAGACGCAACGGATCTTCGAGTGGTCCGCGCGCTCGGCAAAGCAGCGGGCGATCTCAGTCACCTCCAGCAGCAGGCCTTCCTCCAGGGTGATCGGCTCCAGGCCGTAGGACAGCAGCCGGCGGTTCTCCACCGCGAGCTCGTTCTCGTCGGCTTCCTCGCGCGGGTTCGGCAGGTAGGCGATCTCGGCGCCGGTGAGGCGAGAGACCATCTGCGCCAGGTCACGCACCCGCCAGCACTCGGTCATCTGGTTCATCACCTTGACCCGCTCGCCGCGGGTCGGCGGATGGGCGAGCGCCAGTTCGACGCAGCGCACGGTGTCCTGGATGTTGATGAAGGCGCGCGTCTGGCCGCCGACGCCGTGCACGGTCAGCGGATAGCCCACCGCCGCCTGCATCAGGAAGCGGTTGAGCACGGTGCCGTAGTCGCCGTCGTAGTCGAAGCGGTTGATCAGCCGCCGGTCGAGCCGCGTCTCGGCGGTCTGGGTGCCCCAGACGATGCCCTGGTGCAGGTCGGTGATCCGCAGCTTGTCGTTCCTGGCGTAGAACTGGAACAGCAGCGCGTCCTGGGTCTTGGTCATATGGTAGATCGACCCGGGGCTCGGCGGATAGAGGACCTCCTTCTCCACCCAGCCGGCGGGCGTCTCCACCTTCACCGTCAGATAGCCCTCAGGGATCGCCATCCCGACCGTGCCGTAGCCGTAGACGCCCATGGTTCCCAGGTGGGCGAGGTGGATGTCGAGGCCGGAATCGACGATCGCGGCCAGGATGTCGTGGGTGGCGTTGAGGTTGTTGTCGACCGTGTAGCGCTTGTGGCGCGCCGACTTCATCGAGTAGGGCGCGGCGCGCTGCTCGGCGAAGTGCACCACCGCGTCGGGCCGGAAGGTCTGCAAGAGGTCGAGGAGTTCGTCGTAGTCCTTGCCGACGGTGATCTGGTGGGCGCGGATTGCCCGCCCGGAGACCTCGCGCCAGGCGGCCAGCCGCTCGTCGAGCGGGACGATCGGAGTCAGCGAACCGGCCCGCAGCTCGCCGTCGATCCGCCGCCGCGAGAGGTTGTCCACGATCTCGACGGCATGGCCGCGCGCCGACAGATGAAGCGCGGTCGGCCAGCCGCAGAAGCCGTCGCCGCCGAGGATCAATACGCGCATCGCAACTCCACGACGTGGCCCCCCCGGCAAAGGGCTACCCTACGAAGGGCGCTTTCGCCAAGCCAAACTGCGACAGGCCGCCGCAGTCACAGGAGCGCCTGGATGGCCTTGCGGACGCTTTCGGCGAGCTCGGGGCGGCGCAGCGCAAAGGCCACGTTGGCGCGCAGGAGCCCGATCTTGTCGCCGCAGTCGTAGGTGGTCCCGTCGTATTCCAGGGCATGGAAGTCCTGGCTTTTCATGAGCTTGGACATGGCGTCGGTGAGCTGGATCTCGCCGCCGGCGCCACGCTCCTGGGTCTGCAGCGTCTCGAAGATCTCGGGCTGCAGGATGTAGCGGCCGGAGATGAACAGGTTGGACGGCTCGGCGCCCGGCGCGGGCTTCTCGACCATGCCGGTCATGCGGTTGAGCCGGCCCGTTCGCGTCGCGAGGGCGACAATTCCGTACTTGTGGGCCTCGCCCTCGGGCGCCGGCTCCACCACTACGATGTTGCCGCCGACCTCTTCGTGGGCGGCCACGGCCTGGGCGAGCGCCGGCGGATCGGCGGTCATCAGCATGTCGGACAGGATGACCGCGAACGGCTCATCGCCCACCACGTGGCGGGCGCACCACACCGCGTGGCCCAGGCCCAGCGGGGCCATCTGGCGAATGAAGCTCATCTCCCCCGGCGGACCGATGTCACGCCGGACATCGGCGAGGATCTCGGCCTTGCCCTTGGCCTCGAGCGCGCCTTCCACCTCGGGATTGGCGTCGAAATAGTCCTCGATGGCGCCCTGGCCGCGGCCGACCACGAAAACGAAGTGCTCGATGCCCGCCGCGCGCGCCTCCTCGACGATGTAGGACAGGATCGGCCGGTCGACGACGTTCAGGAGGTTCTTCGGCGTGGCCTTGGCGCCGGGCAACACGCGGGTCCCGAGCCCAGCCACCGGCAGCACGGCCTTGCGCACGCGTTGGGTCATTCATCTCTCCGAGCAGACGCCTTACGAGGGCCGAAGCCTGGTCGTCGCGCGGCCCTCACGCCTCGACGAGACCGCGCGATCCGTCTCGCGGACTAGAGGACGGCCGGACTGAAATCCACAGCTTGTTGCGGCAAAAATCCGCGCCGCACGGACGATCACGATTTCGCGAACTCACGAAGCCGTGTATGAGTTGTGTGTCGGGGGATAGTCCTCCAGGGGAGCAATCCATGAAACTGCGTATCCTGACTTCGGTTGCTGCGGCTGCGGTTCTCGCGGTGAGCCTGTCGGCCTGCCAAAAGAAGGCGGACAACACGGCCACGGCTGACACCAACGCCACCACGGCGACCGATACCAACACGACCACGACCACGACGGCCCCGGCGGACACCAACGCCACGGCTGGCGCGACGAACTCGACGGCCCCGTCGGACACCAACGCGACGGCCGGCGCGACGAATTCGACCACGACCACGAGCTCGATGTCCTCTTCGACTCCGGCGAAGAAGTAGGATCGACGTCTCTTATCGTGCGAACGGCCGCTCCTGGAGCGGCCGTTTTGCTTTTCGGGCCGCGGCTCAGCCCGTCGGCTCACGCCATCTCAGGATCAGCGAGCGGCCGCGCACCTCGAAGGAATCGAGCCGCCTGAGGAAGCTCAGTCCGAGCAGCGAGCGCCTCATCGGCGCCTGGTTCACCGACATCTTGAAATCGTCGAGTGCAATGGGCCCGACCTGAAGTCGGCGCGCGCGATAGGGCGCGCCATAGCCTTTGCCGTTGGCGGTCTCGGCCTCTTCGTCGAAGCGAAGTCCGGCGGGATCGATCCCGAGCCGGCGCGCATCGTCGAGGCTCAGCACCGTATCGGTCGAACCGGTGTCGACCAGGAAGCGGACCCGCTGGCCGTTGACCCTGCCGATCACCTCGAAGCCGCCGTCGCCGTCTTGCGGGATGACCAGCTGGTGATCGCCGACCGCGACCGGCTCGCCGTCGCTGAATGCGAGCCGCAGGTGCTGCGGCACGCCGCGGAGCTCGTCCCGATAGGCGAACCCGAGCGCCACCGCCGCGATGATCGCGAGCCAGATCGCCGCGTGCTTCAGACGCTCGGGAGAGCGGCCGCGCCCAGCCCGGAACACGCCTGCGGAAATCAGCACGACCAGCCCGGCGGCATAGGCCACGTCGGCCCAGTCGCCGCGGGTGCGGACCGCTTCGGGGAAAGCGCGGGCCAGCGCCAGCACCAGGCCGCCCAGCCCGACGATCAGCAGCAGCCATAGCCGCGCGCGTCGTGGAACTCGCGGCGGCGGCGGCGCGTCCCGCCCCCAGGGGCCGGTTTTGTCCGACATGGCTCCCCTTCGTTCCGCCGCGAGCCTGCCAGCGGGACGGCCCGACAGCTACTCCACGGTCACCGATTTCGCCAGATTCCGCGGCTGGTCGACGTCGGCGCCCTTCTGGACGGCGACATAGTAGGCGAGGAGCTGGATGGGCGGGGCGTAGACCAGGGGCGCCAGCAGCGGATCGCAGCTCGGTCCGACGATCAGCTTCACCCCAGGCGGCGCATTGGCCGCGCCCTCCTCGTCGGTGATCAGGATCACCTTGCCGCCGCGGGCCGCCACCTCGCTCATGTTCGAGATGGTCTTGTCGAACAGCGGGTCAGAGGGGGCGATCACGATCACCGGCGTGGTCTCGTCGATCAGCGCGATCGGCCCGTGCTTCAGTTCGCCGGCGGCGTAGCCTTCGGCGTGGATGTAACTGATCTCCTTGAGCTTCAGCGCGCCCTCCAGCGCCAGCGGGTACATCGCGCCGCGGCCGAGGTAGAGGACGTCGCGGGCCTTGGCGAGCTCTGGCGCGAGCGCGCGGACGTCGTCCTCCACCTGCGTCGCCTCGGCGATCAGGCGCGGCGCTTCCAGGAGCAGCCGCGTGTCGTGCGCCTCCTCGCCGGGCTTGAGCCGGCCGCGGGCGGCGGCGGCGGCGATGGCGAGCGCGGTGAGCGCCGCCACCTGGCTGGTGAACGCCTTGGTGGAGGCGACCCCGATCTCCGGGCCGGCGTGGGTCGGGAACAGGACGTCGGCCTCCCGCGCCATGGTCGATTCGTGGACGTTGACGACGGCGGCGGTGGTGAGGCCCTGGGCCTTGCACCAGCGCAGCGCCGCCAGCGTGTCGGCCGTCTCGCCGGACTGCGATACGGCGATGGCGAGGGTCGCGGGCGTCACCGCCGGCTGGCGGTAGCGGAACTCCGAGGCGACCTCGACCTCGCAGGGCAGGCCGGCCAGCTTCTCGAACAGGTATCGCGCGATCTGGCCGGCGTAGCTCG
>NZ_JAICYI010000009.1 GCF_025934275.1 Phenylobacterium sp. | reverse complement strand
GAGGACCTCAAGGGAAGCGGCGTCAACGTCACCGAATCCGACGTCCGCATGAAGATGGCCGAGCTCCTCGCCCAGGCCCGCGACGAAGTCCGCAAAGGGCGATAGCCCCCCTCCGCTCATCCCCGCGCAAGCGGGGACCCACGCCTCTTCACGCCGCCTTCAGCCGCTCCATCTCCTGCGCGAACTCGATCCGCAATTGGTTGGCCTCGTCATCCGGCAGCCAGTTGGCCATCTGCGGAAACACCACCTGCCACATCCGCGCGTCCCGTTCCGCCCAGGGCATGCTCCTGGCGTCCCGCGCGACAGATAGCAGGGCATGCAGCCGGCGTCGGACATCCTCCGGATCGGGCGTGTAGCTCCGAACCGGCGGCGCCATCCGCCCTTCGCCGACGCCGAAGAGACTGAGCTGGTTATCGCCGCCGGGCCCGAAGAGGTCGATGGGGTCAGGCATAGTGGCGCGTAAACTCGCGAGGACCGAAGGTCGGACGGCCCAACCTTGCTGATTCGGCCCTGTTCGGAGAAGACTAGCTGGGCCGCCTGTCCACAGAAGAGCCCAAAGCAGCTCCGTGAGTGCGACTGACGCCGACATACTCGCCCAGGCGATCTCTGATTTCGGCGCGGCGGGAAAGTCGACCCTCGATAACCCTGCCATGAGCGGCGAACCGGTGGATCAGCTTCGCGCGCCCATATCCGCGAACGCCGCTCCGAGGCCGCCCCGCCGCTCATGTCCGCGCCGGCGCGGACCCAGTGCTGAATCTAGGTGGGCCTAAGAAGCTGATCAGTCGTTTCGCAAGATTGCGATCGTTCGTGATTTCGCATTCCCAGATCACGAGTTCATCCCATGCAAGCTCTCGCAGCTTAAGTCTGACCTCGATATCGCGAGCCTTGTTGCGATTGAGTTTGGGCTGCCAATATTCGGTACGTGTTTTCGGCACCTTCGCTAATCGGCAGCCAGGGTGGCCATGCCAATAGCAGCCGTGGACGAAGATCACTTTCCTGCGGCTGGCAAAAACCAGGTCTGGCCGACCCGGCAATCGCGTTCCATGGAGGCGATAACGGTACCCAAGTCGATGAAGCAACGAGCGGACAGCGAGCTCGGGCTTGGTGTTCTTGTGACGAATAGCCGACATCGTCCGGCGACGGACGTCTGGCACATCCGGCCATGCGTCATCTCCTCGCCGAGGCATTCGATCTTCTCTTCGCAGGAGAGGCATAATGCCATGCGCCGGTCAGACCAGCCGGGATAACCTGAGGCATGAATCTCCCTGAGTCGGCGGCGGGAACCGCTTCTGCGTTGGACTGGAAGACGTATTCAGTCCGCGCTGCCGGTCGAGCACCATTGCTGAAATTCATCGTCGACGGGCTGGTTGCGCGGGGGTGCCGGGTACTCTCGACCACGGCGCCGAACAAGGCGCCGTTCTACATTGTCTTCGAGACGCCATCCGGATCTCGGCAAGGTGTTCTTGCCTATGCGTTTTTCGCCAATTCCCGGCAGACGGGCGGTCGTCCACGAGACGAGCATCGATTTCAGGTCAAGTACGGAAGCGAACTGAAGGGTGTCCTCGAGATCGCGGTCGATCCGCACGAGCTGATTACGACCATCCTAGTTGGGATTGATACAGCCCGCGGCCTGTTCGTCGCTGCTGATCCACTGATGCACAACCCCTCTCCGATGTCGCGCTCGATCGAGTTCAAGGCATCGCACGCAGAAGAGATTGCCCATGATGGCTGGGTGGCGTGGGAGCGAGACCGACACAAGCCCAAGACCAAGACGCGGCCTACGGCGGAAATCGACGAGGACACGCGGATCGAGGTTTTGGTCGGTGGCAGTCGGGATCGAATCTTTGACCTGATCCAGCTCGAGAGAATCGCTAGGGGGCTCGATCCCGGCGAGCGCCATCACGTCGCAGACGAGCTTGGGAATGCGGAGGGGCTTGGCCGTGCCTCCGCCGCGTCCCACTCGCTACTGCGCGAACTGGAGCTTCCGCCCGAAGCGCTCTTCGATCTCATCGATGGCGCAAGCCGACTGAAGATGGCCGTTCGCGGTTGGGTCGCAGAAGCGAAGCTCGTCGATCACCTCAGCGCGACACCTGGCGTGACCGACTGCAGGCGTCTCGAAGGCGAGGGCATGCCAGACGTGAGCTTGCGATGGCGAGGTGGCCCTCCAATCCTTGTGGAATGCAAGAACACGCTGAGGAAAGCCGACGCCCGCGGACATGCCCGCGTGGATTTTCAGCGCACCCGGGCCTCCAAAGGCGACCCCTGCTCTCGCTACTATCGGCCGTCTGATTTCCAGGTCCTTGCGGCATGCCTGCACGCTGTAAGCGGGGAGTGGAAATTCCAATACGCGGTCACGGGCGAACTCCCGCCCCACAAGTCGTGCCCGGGCCGAATCTCCAATGGGATCGCAGTCGCTGAACCCCTCTTTACGGATCGGCCTGAATTAGTGTTCTCTAAATGTTCGGCGTAACGAGTCGTCGCCGATGGTGAGGGCGGGCGGGTGCAACTGAAAGCAATATCCCTCTACAGCGGGATCGGGGGCCTCGACTTCGGATTCGAAGCCGCTGGATTTGAAACCGCCGTTGCCCTGGATCTTGATGGAGCCGCCTGCGCATCACTTCGCCTTAATCGGAAGTGGCCTGTCATCGAGGGCGACGTTTCGCGGATCACCTCCGACGCGATATTGCGAGCGGGGGGATTGGCCGTTGGCGAGGCAGATATCCTGATTGGCGGGCCGCCCTGTCAGCCATTTTCCAAGTCGGGCTACTGGGCGACTGGCGATGCGAAGAGGCTGGATGATCCCCGCGCAAACACGCTGCACCAGTACCTTCGCGTTTTGCAGGATACGCAGCCGGCTGCGTTTTTGCTCGAGAACGTTTTGGGTCTTGCCTACAGCGGCAAGAGCGAAGGTGTAGAACACGTTCGACGAGGTATTGCGCGCATCAATGCCGCGACCGGATCGCGGTATAGCTTTGAAGTGCAGGCGCTCAATGCTGCGGAATTTGGCGTCCCGCAGCTACGGGAGCGGGTGTTCATCATTGGCTTTCGGGACGGGCGCCACTTTCGATTTCCATCTCGCACGCACGCGCCAGCGGATGAGAGTGTCGAGCTTCATCTGGAGTCGTTTCGCAGCGCTTGGGATGCGCTCGGCGATCTTCCATCCAATCTCAACGACCCCGCGCTTCAGATGACAGGGAAGTGGGCTGAGCTACTCCCTTCGATCCCAGAGGGATCGAACTATTTGTGGCACACGCCGCGCGGCGGCGGACAGCCGCTTTTCGGTTGGCGAACTCGCTTCTGGAACTTCCTGTTGAAGCTCGCGAAAGACCAGCCTTCGTGGACCATTCAGGCTCAGCCTGGCCCTGCAACCGGACCATTCCACTGGAGCAACCGTCGGCTCTCAGCGGCGGAGTTGGGTAGACTGCAGACGTTCCCGGATGGCCTGATCTACCCCGAAAGCCGTTCGGAGGCTCAGCGTCTGATTGGCAACGCCGTGCCGTCGGCGCTAGCCGAGGTTCTCGCCCGAGAGATCCGCAGGCAGTTGTTCCGAGAGGAAGCGTATCGGTCAGCGCCGACACTGATCCCCCAAAGGCGAGCCGCTTGTCCACGCCCCGAGCCCGTAGCCTCGGTTCCTCAGAAATACATGTTCTTGGCAGGCGACCATCAAGCACATCCAGGGACCGGGAAGGGCCGCCGCGCCGCCACGCGCCTCTCAAGAGCGGCCTAGCAACTCTAGCCGGAGAACGCACAAATCCTTGACTCTCCGGCCCCTCCGTGTTCTACTTATGTTCTCATGGGCGCGGATGGCGGGACCAGGGCGGAGCGGGCGGGGCGGATGCTCGCGGAGGCGGCCGAGATCATGCTCGGCGCCATGCGCACGCTCGCGGTGAAGCTGGAGGCCGCCGAGACGCCGGACGAGGCGCAGGCCGCGGCGCTGGCGCTGCAGCGGGCGAACCGCGGGCTGCGCCAGACGCTGCTCCTGGAATCCCGCCTGGAGATCGAGGCGGCCAAGGCCGCCGAGCGGCGAGAGGCCGCAGCCGGGGACGCCCGCGAGGCGGCGGTGAAGGACCGCAAGGTCCGCGTGCGGCTGGCGGTGGGGCGGCAGGCCTACGAGGCCTGCGACAGCCGCGAGGACGCCGACGAGGTCATGGACCAGCTCGACGCCTGCCTCGACGACTACGTGCGCGGCCATTTCGACGACCTCTCGCTCGAGGCGCTGATCGCGCTCCTGATGGGCGACTTCGGCCTGGCGGCCCCGGATGCGGCCGAGGCCGCCGAGGCGCCCGCGCAGGCGGCCCCGCCGGCGCCGCCGCGGCTCGTGCAGCAGCCCGACCTCGGCTGGGCCCCCGCCCCCAACTCCTCCTAGGGCGCGGGGAACTGGCCGCGCCGCATCTCCTTCTGCGGTTGATTCCTACCGCGCCGCCGCCAGCAGCGGGCGGCTGATCTTCTTGGGCACGATCTGCGACCAGGCTTCGCGGACCAGCTCGGCGAGCTCGGCTTCGTCGAGGTGGTCCAGCTCGACATAGGCCCAGTGCGTGGTGGCGACCTTGCACTTCGAGAACGTCTCGGGGCGCACCTCGAACAGCAGCTCCTGGTGGCCGCGGTCGAGCTTCATGATCGCGCGGCCGTTCGAATGCAGGGCGAAGGTCTTCTTCCCCACGTTGAACCACGGCTCGCCCTTGTAGGTGACCTCGTGCGCCCCCGGCAGCGCCAGGCTCAGCCGCCGCAGATCCTCGAGCGTCGCCATGCCCGCGAGCTTAGCACCGGACCCCCGAAAAGAGGGAACCGCGGAAAACGCGGAAAGGCGCAGAAAACGGAGCCTGTCTCGGATCCCTGGAGGCTCAATCGATCGCGCCCAAGGCGCGATCAAGAAGGCGAGAACGCCGCCGCACCGCCTTCCGCGCCTTTCCGCGTTTTCCGCGGTTCACTTCAGGGCGGCGCCGCCGCTGCGAACCGTTCGTGTGGTTCGTGGACGAACCCTACTCCGCGGCCTTCGCCGCCCGGGCGTCTTCGCCGAACACGCGGGCGAAGATGCGGTCCACCGCCTTGAAGTGGTAGCCGAGGTCGAACAGCTCGGCGAGCTCGGCGTCCGACAGCGTCACCTCCGGGTCGGCCTTCAGGAAGTCGAGGAACGCCCCTTCGCCGCGCCAGACCTTCATGGCGTTCCGCTGCACGGCCGCGTAGGCCGCCTCGCGGGAGGCGCCCTTCTGGGTCAGCGCCAGGAGCACCCGCTGCGAGTGGACGAGGCCGCCCAGCCGCTCGAGGTTCGCCTGCATGGTCTGCGGGTAGACCACCAGCCGCTCGACCACGCCGGCCAGCCTGCGCAGCGCGAAGTCCAGGTGGACGGTGGCGTCGGGGGCGATGCCGCGCTCCACCGAGGAGTGGCTGATGTCGCGCTCGTGCCAGAGCGCCACGTTCTCCAGCGCCGGGACCACCGCCGAGCGCACCAGGCGGGCCAGGCCGGTGAGGTTCTCGGTGAGGATCGGGTTGCGCTTGTGCGGCATCGCCGAGGAGCCCTTCTGGCCGGGATCGAACGGCTCCTCGGCCTCCAGCACCTCGGTGCGCTGCAGGTGGCGGATCTCGGTCGCCAGCCGCTCGACTGAGGAGGCGACGACCGCCAGCGCGGCGAAGTAGGCGGCGTGCCGGTCCCTGGGGATCACCTGCGTCGAGACCGGCTCGATCGCCAGCCCGAGCCTGGCCGCCACATAGGCCTCCACCTCGGGGGCGACGTTGGCGAAGGTGCCGACCGCGCCGCTGATCGCGCAGGTGGCGATCTCGGCCCGCGCCGTGACCAGCCGCTGCCTGGCGCGGACGAACTCGGCGTAGTGGCCGGCGAGCTTGACGCCGAAGGTGGTGGGCTCGGCGTGGATGCCGTGGCTGCGCCCGACGGTGGGGGTGAGCCGGTGCTCGTAGGCGCGGCGCTTCAGCGCGGCCAGCACAAGGTCCACGTCCTCGATCAGCAGGTCGGTGGCGCGGGCCAGCTGCACGGCCAGCGCCGTGTCGTTGACGTCGGAGGAGGTCATGCCCTGGTGCAGGAAGCGCGCCTCGGGCCCGACGACCTCGGAGACGTGGGTCAGGAAGGCGATGACGTCGTGCTTCACCTCGCGCTCGATGGCCTCGATCCGCTCCGGGTCCCAGACCGCGTCGCGGCCTTTCTCCCAGATCACCCGGGCCGCCGCCTTGGGGATCACGCCCAGCTCGGCCATGGCCGAGGCGGCGTGGGCCTCGATCTCGAACATGACCTTGAACCGCGTCTGGGGGCTCCAGACCTCGGCGGCTTCGGTGCGCGCGTAACGAGGGATCATCGCGCCTGCGGTGTGCGGCGGGGCGGCCCGGAAGTCAAATGTCGCCCTCGGCGTCCCAGTAGGCGAGGACGCCGAACGCCGCCAGCCGCGAGATCAGGCGGCCGACATTGGCCAGGTTGCGGGCGATCGCCGGCTGGTCGTCGCCGCGGCGCAGCGTCGCCAGCTCGGCCAGCCAGCCGCCGCGCACCTTGCGCGCCATGCCCGCGGCCTCCAGCTGCAGCACGTGGCGGCGCACCGTCTCGGCCGGCAGCCGCAGCCGCCGGGAGAGCGCCAGGATGCTCACCGGCCGGCGCAGGTGGTCGGGCAGCGGCGCCTCGACCTGGCGCGTCCCGAGGTCGAGGTGCTCGGCGTTGGCGCGGCCCATCTCCAGCACCAGGACGCCGGAGACCGGATCGCCCACCCGCTTCAGGAGCTGCTCGTTCACCCGCAGCATGTACTCGCCGGTCACCCGGTTCACGAGCCGGATCGGCGGGGCGCTCAGCGGCGGCCCCAGCGGCTCGGTGCTGGGCGGCTGCACGCCGGCGGCCTTCAGCTCGACCCAGAACGCCTTCAGCCGCTCGTAGCGGGCGACGGCGGCGGCCAGGTACTCGGGCGTCGTCAGGCTGGCGGCGGGGACGACCAGCCCCTTGGGCGTGGCGACGAGCGCGCCGGCGCGGACCAGCCGGCCGGCCCGTCGGCGCACGGTCTCGTAGGGCAGGCTGAGCGAGCCTGCGACTGCGGCGATGGAGATCGGTCGGCGCAGCTCGTCGGGCGGCGGCTCGTCGATCTCGGCGTAGGCCAGCTGCAGCTCGGGGTCCTGGTTGAACAGGGCGAGGTTGGCCTCGATGACGATCGAGACGATCAGCGGATCTAGCAGGTTGCCGGGCCCGCGGGTGATCGCGATCATGTCCATGATCAGCTCGATCGAGGCCCGGGCGATCCGCCACATCGGCGCGGCGCCTTGCGCCGCGGGCGCGGCCGCCGGCGCGAGCGGAGCTTGGCCGTCATCCATGGGCTGCATGGTGTGTCGGGAATCGGGCCGCGGCAAGCGCTGCCTGCGTCGCGCCGCGGCCGACGGAAAGACTCGCGCGCCGCTGGATTTCGGCGCTTAATCTCGCTCGAGGCTGACCGATGGCGCGGGCTCTGAGCCGACATACCGACGAGACCCGGTACGCTCCCGAGGGGCGCTATGAGGCGCTCTTCAACAACATGTCCGAAGGCTGCGTGCTCTGCGAGGCGGTGCGTGACGAGGCCGGCCAGCTGGTCGACTACATCGTCCGCGACGCCAACCCGGCCTTCCGCAGGCGCGCGCCGGGTGGCGAAGCGATGATCGGCCGCCGCGAGACGGAGATCCGGCCCGGCGTCCGGCCGGCCTGGTTCGCCGCCTGCGCCCGCGCGCTCGCCGGCGAGGCGGTGCGCTTCGAGTTTCGCGACCGCCTGTCGGGCCGCTGGTACGACGTGCACATGACGCGGATCTCCGACGTCGAGTTCGGGCAGTTCTTCGTCGACGTCAGCGAACGCAAGGCCGCGGAGCGGCGCCAGGCGGAACTGTTCGAGGAGCTGAACCACCGGGTGAAGAACAACCTCGCCGTGGTCTCCTCGATCCTCGAGCTGCAGGGCCGCGCGAGCCCGCCGGAGGTCAGGGCGCACCTCTCCAAGGCGGTCGACCGGATCCGTTCGATCGCCGACCTGCACACCGCCCTCTACGCCCAGAAGAGCTCCGAGGACGTGGCGCTTTGTCCCTATCTCGAGGAGCTCGGCCGCAGGCTGGCGGCGTCCCTGTTCGAGCACCAGGAGGCGCGGGTCTCGGTGCGCTGCGAGGCCATCCGGCTGCCGGTGAAGGAGGCTGTGAGCCTCGGGCTGATCGTCAACGAGCTGGTCACCAACGCCGCCAAGCACGCCTTGGCCGGGCGCACCGGCGGCGAGGTCGATGTGGCCGCGAGCCTTGCGGGCGGCGAGATCCGGCTGGTGGTGAGCGACGACGGTCCGGGGATCGCGCCGGAGCAGGCGGAGCGCGGCGCGGGCCTGGGGCTGCGCGCGGTGCGCTCCCTGGCCGAGGGACTGGGCGGCCGCGTGCGGATGCTGGACGGCCCCGGCGGCCGGGTCGAGGTGTGGGCGCCCGCCGCCGGGAGGGTCGCCAACGACGAGCGCCAGCAGCCGTTGCTCTGAGCCGGCTCTAGGCGCGCACCGGGGACGCGCGTAGGCTTGGGATAGGATGGAGGAGACGGCGATGGCGAGCGAGACCCTGGTCAGGACCGAGACGCTGGCGGGCGGCTGGGTGAAGCCGCGCAACCGCTGGCAGGGCGCGCCCAACTCCATCCACAGCGACGCGGTGGCCAAGAAGATCGGCATGCGCGGGGGCACGATCCCCGGCACCGTGCACCTCTCGCATTTCGCCCCGCTGATGAACGAGCTGTGGGGCGAGCGCTGGCTGCGGCAGGGCTCGATCTCGATGTTCTACACCTTCGCCACGCTGGATGGAGAACAGGTGCGCGCGGTGGTCGAGCGGCCGCCGCCCGGCGCCGGCGAGGACGTGCAGCTGGCGGCCTGGGTGGAGACGCCGGAGGGCCGCAAGGTGTGCACGGGCACGGTCGCCGTGGGCCGTCCGGACGCCACCGCCTATGTGCGGGGCCTGGAGCTGGTGAACGCGGGGCGCGAGGAGATTCGCATCCTCGACAACATGAGCCCGGACCTCGAGCTGCTCGACAAGCCCGACTACGTCGTCAAGGACGGGGGCGATCCGGACGGCGTGATCCGCGATCCGCAGATGATGTACCGCGCACTGCAGCCCTATACGCCGGGCGTCACCGTGACCGACGCCGTGGGCTTCTTCGGCGCGACCGAGGTCTGCCTGCGGGCGGGGCCGATCCGGACCGGCATCCCTTACCGCAAGACGGCGCGGGTGGTGTGCGTCGGCGCGAGTCCGAAGACCGAGTTCGCCTGGTTCGATTCCGAACTGCGCGACGAAAAGGGAACGCTGGTCGCCGAGATGCGGCACATGACCCGCTGGATGAAGGTTTCCTCGCCGAAGTGGACCACCTGATGGCGAACGCACCCAAGGACGACGGCCGCGAGGCCCGCGAGCTCCGCGCCTTCGAGCACGGCTCTTCGGGGGCCACGGCGGACTTCGCCGTGGACGGCCGGCCCAGGCGGGAGGACGCCTTGGTCGAGGCGCCTTATTCGCGGCCGGCCGAGCCCCTGGCCGATGGCGAATGCCCCGACCAGCTGGCCGAGAAGCGCGCGCTGGCGGAGGACGACCTCGAAACCCGCATCGACGAGGCCAGCGAAGAGAGTTTCCCGGCGTCGGATCCCCCGAGCTTCATGGCCCGATCCACCTGAAGAGGCGATGTAGCGTTGAGCGTAACAGTGGTCGGGGATCCGTCGCTCGGGATGCCGCCTGTCGACAACGGGTCCGGCGTCGCGGACCCGATCGCCCGCCGGCGCGAAGAGATCCTGGACGGCGTCGCCGAGGGCGTCTTCAGCCTGGATGCCCAGTGGCGCCTCACCGACTGCAATCGCGCCGCCGAGGCGCACGCCGGGATCAAGCGCGAGGAGGTCCTGGGCAAAATCTACTGGGAGGTCGCCCAGGCTGCGGCCGACAGTTCGCTCGGCGCCCTGCTACGCGAGGTGATGGCGACCCGCCGGCCGGCCCAGGCCGAGGCGCCCTCCGCGATGAAACCGGGCGCGGTGCTCGCGGTTCGCGCCTTCCCGCTCTCGGATGGCATCTGCGTCACCTTTCGCGACGTGACCGAGTCCCGGGCGGCGGCCCGGCGCGAGCGGGATCAGGCGGAGCGGCTGGAACTGGTGCTGGCCGCTTCGGGGCTGGGCGACTGGAGCTGGGACGCCGCCTCCGATCTGATGACCTTGTCACCCAAGGCCGCCGCGGTGCACGGCCTGCCGCCCACCACAACGCCGACCTGGGCCGAGATGCAGCAGAGCCTGCATCCCGACGATCGGCCGCGCGTGTTGGAGGCCGTGGCCAAGGCGATCGCCCGGAAGGCGCCTTGCGTGGTCGAATACCGAATCCGCCGCGCCGGCGACGGCGCTGAGGTCTGGGTCATGGCGCGCGCACATGGGGTCTATGCGCCGGATGGCCGGCCGGCCGGCATGCTCGGCGTGATCGGCGACGTCTCGGCCGCCAAGGCGCAGGAACTGATGGCGCGGGAAAGCGAAGCTCGCTTCCGGATCATGGCCGACTGCACGCCGGCGCCGGCCTGGGTGACCAGCGCCGCCGGACCCATCGAATTCGTGAACCAGGCGATGGCCGAGTGGGTGGGCCGGCCGCGGGAGGAGCTGATGGGCGACGCCTGGCTCACATTGCTGCATCCCGACGACCTGCCGAAGATCGTCGAAGCGCGCGCGGCGGCCCGGCGCGACCTCATCTCGTATGTCTGTGAGGCCCGATTCCGGCGGTGGGACGGGGCCTGGCGGACCATGCAGGTGTCCGCCAAGCCGCGCGTCGACGATGCGGGCATGTTCCAGGGCTATGTCGGACTGGCCATGGACGTCAGCGACATTAGGGCGGCCGAGATCCGCCAGAAGCTCCTGATCAACGAGCTGAACCACCGGGTGAAGAACACGCTCGCCACCGTCCAATCGATCGCCCACCAGACCTTGCGCGAGGCGGCGCCGGGCCGGGAGGCGCGCGAGCGCCTGACCGAGCGGCTTCTCGCGCTTTCGGCGGCGCACAATGTGCTCACCCGCGAGAACTGGGAGGGCGCGGAACTGGCGGAGATCGCCGCCGAAGCCATCCGTCCGTACGATGACGCCAAGGCGCGGCGCATTACGCTCGACGGGCCCGAAGCGAGGATCGCGCCGAGCGCCGCGCTCGCGCTCTCCATGGCGCTCCACGAACTCGCGACCAATGCGCTGAAGTATGGCGCGCTCTCGCAGGCGAGGGGGCGGGTGGCGATCCGATGGGTCCCGGAGGGCGGGACCATCGCCCTGGAATGGCGTGAGACCGGCGGCCCGAAGGTCGCCGCGCCCGCGCGCAGGGGCTTCGGCTCTCGCCTGCTGAGCCAGGGGCTCGCGGCCGAATTGGGGGCTAAGGCGGAGGTGCTCTACGAGCCTGAAGGCCTGATCTGCCGCATTCGGGCCCCCGCCGCCGGCCCGAACTAGGCCCGGCCGGTCGGTTCACCGGGCGTCGGCCTCCCAGGCCTTGAATTCCGGTGTCCCGAGAAGCCGCTGGGCGTACTCGCCGCACGGACCGGCGTCGCCGAAGTCGGAGAGCTTGACGCCGTACGTGCGCAGGCGCGTCGCCACGGGCGTGTAGAAGGCGTCGGCGATCGACCATTGCCCGCAGAGGAACGGGCCGCCGTGGCGGGCGAGCAGCTCACCCCAGAGGCTGACGATCCGGCGGAGGTCCCTGTACGTCGCTTCCGAGAGGCCCACAGCGCGCGGCTCGGCCGTCAAATCCATCGGGCACTCGCCGCGCAACGAGGCGAAGCCTGAGTGCATCTCGGCGGCGGCGGCCCGCGCCCGGGCGCGCGCGGACGCGTCGGACGGCCAAAGCGCCGGATGCGTCTCGGCCAGGTACTCGCAGATCGCCAGGCTGTCCCAGACGAGCACGTCGTGGTCCTTTAGAACGGGAACTAGGCCCGAGGGGGAATGCGCCGCGAGCCCGTCCGCCGTCTCGCCATCGCGGCGAAGCTCGATCAAGGTCTCCTGGAACGGCGCGCCGGTGTGCTTGAGGGCCAGCCACGGCCGCATGGACCAGGTGGACCACTTCTTCGTGCCGATCACGAGCTCCATGGCCGCCTCCGCTTCGAACGAAGCCCGCCATTTAAGTGGCTGGGCCTCTCCGGGGAACCCTGCCTAGAGTGGGCGCGACGAAGAAGGCTCCCGGGGGAACGAATGACCGAGATCGCCGTGCCCACCGGCGAAGGGCTGGTGGACGAAAGCGAGGCGCATCTTGCGCGGCCGCTCCTCTCCGCCGCCTACCGCCGCTACGCCCTCTGGGTGCTGCTGCTGATCTACGTGGTGAATTTCCTCGACCGGCAGGTGATCAACATCCTGGCCGAGCCGATCAAGAACGACCTGCACCTGCTCGACTGGCAGGTAGGGCTGCTGTCCGGTTTCGCCTTCGGTCTCGTCTACACGGTGCTGGGATTTCCGCTGGCGCGCGCCGCGGACCGCGGCAATCGCGTCTGGATCATCTCAGCATGTCTGACCGCCTGGAGCGGCTTCACCGCCGTCTGCGGGCTGGCGCAGAACTTCGGCCAGCTGGTGGCGGCGCGCGCCGGCGTTGGCATCGGCGAGGCGGGCTGCACGCCCACCAGCCACGCGCTGATCGCCGACTATACGCCGAAGGAGAAGCGGGCTTCCGCGCTCGCCTTCTACGCCATGGGCACGCCGATCGGCTCGCTGCTGGGCCTGGCGATCGGCGGCTTCTTGTCCGACTTCTTCGGCTGGCGCGTGGCGTTCCTGGTGGCCGCCATCCCCGGCCTGGGGCTGGCGATCCTGTCGTTCTTCACCCTCAAGGAGCCTCGCCGGCTGATCGGCAAGGCGAGCGAGCGCGTCACCGAGGAGATGGCGAGCTTCGGCGAGACGCTGCGCTATCTTTCCCGCAAGCGGGCATTCTGGCTGCTCGCCTGGGGGGCCGGCATCCGGGCCTTCCTCGGGTACGGCCACGCGGCGTTCTCCGCCTCCTTTTTCTACCGCAGCCATGGCGCGGAGATAGCCGCGCTGGCGCACCAGTTCGGCATGCGGCCGCAGACCTTCGTCGGCCTCTCGCTCGGCGTCATCGGCGGAGTCGCCGGAACGTTCGGCTCCTGGTTAGGGGGCCAGATCGCCGACCGCTGGGGCAAGCGGGATCTGCGGGTCTACGGGTCCATCCCGGCCATTGCGGTGATCGCGGCGCTGCCGTTCACGCTGCTGATCTACACGACGAATTCGGCGGTGCTCGCGATAGCCCTGACGTCGGTCACGGGGATCATGGGGAGCTTGTGGTACGGGCCGGTCTATTCCTCCGCCCAAGGGATGGTGCCGCCGAAGATGCGCGCCATGAGCGCCTCTATGATGCTGTTCGTGATCAACTTCCTGGGGCTTGTGCTGGGCGCGATCTGCATCGGCGCGCTCGCGGACCTGCTGAACAAGGTGGGCGGTCTGGGCAAGGCCGAGGGCCTGAGATGGGCGCTGATCTCCTCGACGATCGCGGGCTCCGTCTCGGCGCTGCTGTTCTGGCTCGCCCGTCGGCGCGTGCGCGAGGAGATGGTGAGCTAATTCCACCCGGAAGCGGACCCCGCCTGGACGAAAGTTGCGCGCTAGCTCGCCCATTCGGGACGAAAATCGCTCAGCCGCCCCTTCCCTGAGGGGCGTAGCATGCGCTAGCGGTGCGCGGCCGCCGCTGGTTGTGGGAACGCTCTATGCCGACACTTCGTATGCTTTTCCTGGGCTGCGCCGCGATGGCGCTCGCCGCCGGCGGCGCCGACGCCGCGACACAGCATCCTGTTCGCCACGCCCAGGGAGACAAGACGATGAGCGGCCACGGCGCGATCTTCGCCCACGATAGCCCGCTGTTCCTGCATGCGCCGCAGTTCAACAAGATCCACGACGCCGATTTCCTGCCGGCCATCGCGGAGGGGATGCGCCAGCAGAAGGCGGAGATCACCCGCATCGCCGACAATCCAGCCCCGCCCACCTTCGAGAACACCGTCGTGGCCATGGAGCGCTCGGGCCGCATGCTCGACCGGGTGACCAATGTCTTCTCGGCGCTCACCGGCGCGAACACCAACGACGCCCTCGAGAAGATCGACGCGGAGACCTCGCCCCAGCTCGCCGCGCACCACGATTGGATCTACCTGAACCCCAGGCTCTTCGCGCGCGTGAAGACGATCTATGACAAGCGCGCCGCCCTGAAGCTCTCCCCCGAGGCGCGGCAGCTCCTCAAGATCACCTACCAGGAATTCATCCGCTCCGGCGCCCAGCTCTCGCCGGCCGACCAGGCGCAGCTGAAAGGGCTCAACGAGAAGCTCTCCAGTTTCTCGACCGCCTTCCAGCAGAAGCTGCTCGCCGCCGCCAAGGCGGGCGCCCTGGTCATCGACGATCGGGACAAGCTCAAGGGTCTGTCGGACCAGCAGATCGCCGCCGCCCAACGGGCGGCTGAGAGCCGAGGGCTGGCCGGCAAGTGGCTGATTGCGCTACAGAACACCACCCAGCAGCCACTGTTGCAGGACCTCGCCGACCGCGACGTTCGCGAGCAGCTGTTCAACGCCGGCTGGATGCGGGCCGAGAAGGGGGACGCCAACGACACCCGCGACCTGATCGCCACCATGGCGGTGCTTCGGGCGCAGAAGGCCAAGCTGCTCGGCTATCCCAACTATGCGGCCTATGTGCTTTCGAACCAGATGGCCGAGACCCCAGAGGCGGTGCAGCGCTTCATCGGCCGGCTCGCGCCGGCCGCCCGCACCCGTTCGGCCGCCGAAGCCGCCGACATCCAGAAGGCGATCGAAGCGGGGGGCGAGCACTTCCAGCTGAAGCCGTGGGACTGGGAGCGCTACTCGGACCGCGTGAAGAAGGCCCGCTACGACCTCAGCGACGATGAGCTGGAGCCCTATTTCGAGCTGCACAAGGTGCTGACCGACGGCGTCTTCTATGCCGCCAACCAGCTCTACGGCGTGACCTTCAAGCCGCGGAAGGACATCCCGGTCTGGAACCCCGAGATGATGGTCTTCGAGGTGCACGACAAGGACGGCTCGCTGCTCGGCCTGATGTACTTCGACTATTTCAAGCGCGACAACAAATCCGGCGGCGCCTGGATGAGCCACCTGGTCGGCCAGTCGAAGCTCCTGGGCACAAAGCCGGTCATCTACAATGTCGCCAACTTCACCCCTCCGGGGCCCGGCCAGCCGGCGCTGATCACCTTCGACGACGTGACGACCATGTTCCACGAGTTCGGCCACGCGCTGCATGGCCTGTTCGCCGCGCAGGAATATCCGTCGCTCTCCGGGACCAACGTCGCCCGGGACTTCGTGGAGTTCCCCTCGCAGTTCAACGAGAACTGGGCGCTAGATCCGAAGGTCCTGAAGCACTACGCGGTGCACTACCGGACGGGCCAGCCGATCCCGCAGGCGCTGGCCGACAAGATCAAGACGGCGTCCAAGTTCAACCAGGGCTACGCCATGGGCGAGCTGATCGCCGCGGCCGAGCTCGACATGCAGTGGCACATGCAGCCCGCCACGGCGCCCAAGCAGAACGTCGACGCCTTCGAACTCCAGGCGCTGAAAGCAGGCAACGTCGATTTCCCCGACGTGCCGCCCCGCTACCGCTCGAGCTACTTCCTGCACATCTGGGCCAATAACTACGCGGCCGGCTACTACGCCTATCTCTGGACCCAGATGCTGGCCGACGACTCCTATGCATGGTTCGAGCAGCACGGCGGCCTGACTCGCGAGAACGGGCAGCGTTTCCGCGATCTGATCCTTTCCAGGGGGCACACCGAGGACTACGGCCCGATGTTCCGCGCCTTCTACGGCAAGGATCCGGAGATCGGCCCGATGCTCGTCCACCGCGGCCTCGCGAGCGCCGACACGGTGCGACCTGCGAGGGCGGAGCCGAACTAGGGAGACCGCCGGCGCGCCTTCACGCAGCCGACCTGAACGCCAATCCCGGCAACGGCATGCTGCGGACCCCGCCGCCGGTGATGCGCGGGCGGACGGCGCCCTCCGCCCATAGCCCGCACTGAGCGCGGGGAGTGGCGGCCGGCTACGGCTAGGCCGCCACCTTCGCCTGAGCCTTGAACCTGAGCGGCATCGCCTTCGGCCCGGAGATGAAGTTGGAGGGCAGCCACTCGGGTTCGCCGGCGAGCTGGAAATCCGTCATGCGCGTCAGCACCTCGCGCAGCATCGCGTCGATCTCGATGCGAGCGATGTGCTGCCCAAGGCAGCCGTGGGCGCCGACGCCGAAGGCGTTGTGCGGGTTGGAGCTGCGCGAGAGGTCCAGCGTCTCGGGCGCGTCGAACTTCGCCGGATCGCGGTTGGCCGAGCCGAAGTACATCACCACCTTGTCGCCGTCGCGGATCGGCTTGCCGGCGAGCTCGGTCGCCTTCCTCGCCGTGCGGCGCATGTAGATCACCGGCGTGGTCCAGCGCAGCAGCTCCTCGCGCGCGGTCGCAAGGCGTGCGTCGAGGTCGGCTATCAGCCAGCGGAACTGATCCGGGTGTCGCATGAGCGCCAGCAGGCCCCCTGAGAGCAGGTTGCGCGTGGTGTCGCCGCCGGCGTCCACCAGCAGCAGGAAGAACAGCAGGAACTCGGTGTCCGTCAGCCGACGCCCGTCGACCTCGGCCGCCAGCAGCTTGGAGGCGAGGTCCTCGCCCGGCCGCGCTCGCTTTTCGGCGATCACGCCCGAGCCGTACTCGAACATCTTCATCACCGCCTGGCCGCCGGCCCCCGGAGCCTGCGCCTCGGGTGCGGTGTGGATGATCTCGGTCAGCTTGTAGAGCTCGCGGCCGTCGTCGAGCGGCAGGCCCATCAGCTCGGCGATCACAAAGGAGGGCATTTCGCCCGCCACGTCGGCGACGAAATCGCATTCGCCGCGCCCGATGACGCCATCCACGATCTGCCGCGCCAGCGCCTGGATGCGGCCCTCGCGCAGGTGGGCGGCGGGCTGCGTGAACTCCGCCCGGATCAGCTTGCGGAACGCGGTGTGTTCCGGCGGGTCCATCATCAGCATCATCTTGGCGCCGCCGAAGCCCTGCTGCTCGCTCAGCGGGTCGCGGATCATGATGGTGGGTTCCGACGAGTAGGTCTGGAAGTCCCGGTCGACGGTCCAGACGTCATCGAAGCGCGTCACCGCCCAGAAGCCCGGGCCGTCCGGTTCGTCGTGCCAGTGGACCGGATCGTGCTCGCGCAGCCAGCGGAACTGGTCGTGCGGCTGGCCGCCCACGAAACGCTCCGGGGAAAGCAGGTCGATCTGCACGGAAGCCCTCCTGCGGGTTTGCCGCATCAGGGCGCCTTTACGAGACGGCAGGCAAGCGCCTCGCGCGCTCAGCCGAGCGTGAGCGGCAGCCGCAGGAACACGTGGCCGTCCGCGGTGGGCGGCGGAAGCGCGCCGCCCCGGATGTTCACCTGCAGCGACGGCAAGATCAGGGCCGGCGGCGCGAGGGTCGCATCGCGCGCCTCTCGCCGCGCCACGAACTCGGCCTCGCTTACCCCTTGATGGATATAGATATTCGAAGCGGCCTCCTCAGCGACGGTGGTCTCCCAGCGGTTTTCCGTGCGGCCGGCCTCCGGCAGGTAGTCGTGACCCACGAAGATCCGCGTGCTTGGCGGTAGCGACAGGATCTTGCGGATGGAACGATAGAGACTCGTCGCGTCGCCGCCCGGGAAGTCGGCCCGGGCCGTGCCGTAGTCCGGCATGAACAGCGTGTCGCCCACGAAGGCGGCGTCGCCGATGGCATAGGTGACGCAGGCGGGCGTATGACCGGGCGTGTGCAGGACCCCGATCTCGAGCTTGCCGAGCTCCAGCCGATCGCCCTCGTTCACCAGCCGGTCGAACACCGCCCCGTCGGGTTTGACGTCATAGGCTTCAAAGCGCGGGATGAAGATCTTCTGGACCTCGGTGATGTGCGATCCGATCGCAACCTGCGCGCCGGTCTCGCGGCGAATGTAGTCGGCCGCCGACAGGTGGTCGGCATGGGCGTGGGTCTCCAGCACGTAGCGGATGTCGAGTCCCTGATGGCGCGCGGCCGAGAGCACCGTCTCGGCCGAGCCGGTGGAAATGCGCGCGCCCTTCGGCTCGTAATCCAGGACCGGATCGATGATCGCGGCCGCCTTGGTCGCGGGGTCGAAGACGAGATAGGTGACGGTCGCAGTGGCGGGATCGAAAAAGGCTTGGACGGCGGGGCGCATAAATAGAGCCTCCCTTCGGCTCGCACATAAATACCGAGTTCGAGGCCAGCGCGTCCGACGCGGCGAAGCTGCTCAGGGCGCTGTCCAATGAGCGACGGCTGATGATCCTGTGCCATCTCGGCGAGCCGGAGCTTGCGGTGGGTCAAATCCAGACGCTCGTCGGGCTCTCACAATCGGCGCTGTCGCAATATCTCGCGGTGCTGCGCGAACAAGGCGTCGTGGCCACGCGTCGGGAAGGCCAGACCATCTTCTACCGAATCGCCGATCCGGCGGCGGTGAGGGTGGTGGCGACGCTTGCGGAGATCTTCTGCCCCCCAGGAAGGACGCCGACCAATGATCGCCGCCCAGCTGATCGCCCTGAAGCCCGCCGCCGTCGCTGATCGCATCGCGAACAAGCGCGCGGCGCTGGTCGGCGGCGGGATTGGCGCCCTTCTCGGCGGCCCGGCCGCCCGGTTGCTCGAAGGCCAGGCCAAGTGGGCGCGGCGGGCCTTCGCCCTGATGGTCATGGCGGCGGGCGCGTATGTCGCCTGGCGGGCGAGCCGCTAGGCCCAAATGACTTTGCGATCGATCATGGCGCAGGCGAGGCTGCGCCGGGACGGTTCAGCATGACCCTGACGGACCAACCAAGCCCCGCGACCTCCGCCGGGGCGGTGCTGTCCAACGAGCTGCGGGCCACCGCGAGCGCGACCCCAGCGGAGGCGCTCGCCCGGCTGGAGAGCCGGCCCGAGGGCCTGAGTTCGCAGGCGGCCGCCGCGCGCCGCCGCCGCTGTGGGCTGAACCAGATCGCGCGAGCCGGTCCTCCGTCGATCTGGCGCGAACTCTGGACTCGCACTCGGAACCCGCTGAACGCGCTCCTCATCGCCTTGGCCGCGCTCTCCTGGGTCCTCTCCGATGCGCGCGCGGCGCTGGTGATCGCGGCCATGGTGATCCTGAGCGTCGCGCTCGGCTTCATCCAGGAGCACCGCTCGAATGCCGCGGCCGCCAAGCTTGCCGGCATGGTCAGGACTCTCGCCAGCGTCCGGCGGCCCGGCGCGCGCGAGGCATTTATCGAGATCCCGATCCAGCAGCTCGTGCCGGGCGACGTGGTCCGGCTCTCCGCCGGTGATATGGTCCCGGCCGACGTGCGCCTGATCGAGACCAAGGACCTCTTCGTAAATCAGTCGGCGCTGACGGGAGAGTCGCTCCCGGCCGAAAAGCACGCGGAGATCATCGGCAGCTCGCCTGCCGACGACTTCGAGCTGCCCGACATGGCCTTCATGGGCAGTCATGTGGTGAGCGGCTACGGGCTCGCCGTGGTGGCGGCCACCGGCGAGCGGACCCATTTCGGACGCCTCGCTCGCAAGGTTGTCGCCGCGAAAGGCCAGACGAGTTTCGACAAGGGCGTGAACGGCGTCGTCTGGATGATGATCTGGATGATCGGCGTGATGACGCCTGCGGTATTCCTGATCAACGGGCTCACCAAGGGCGACTGGCTTGAAGCCCTCCTCTTCGCCGTCTCTGTCGCGGTCGGGCTTACGCCCGAGATGCTGCCGATGATCGTGACCGTGAACCTCTCGCAAGGCGCGCTCGCCATGTCCCGCAAGAAGGTGATCGTGAAGCGGCTGAACGCGATTCAGGACTTCGGCGCCATGGACGTGCTGTGCACCGACAAGACGGGCACGCTCACCCAGGACAAGGTAGTCCTGAAGCTGCACCTCAACGTGCAGGGCCACGATGACGACTCGGTGCAGAAGTACGCCTATCTCAACAGCCGCTTCCAGACCGGTCTGAAGAATCTGCTCGACGTGGCCGTGCTCGAGCATGCGGAGCATGAAGGTCCTGTCCGCGCCTCCGGCTACCGCAAGATCGACGAGGTGCCGTTCGATTTCCAGCGGCGGCGCCTGTCAGTGGTGCTGGAAGACAAGACCGGCGGCCGAATCCTGATCTGCAAGGGCGCGGTGGAGGAGGTGCTGGCCGTCTGCAGCCGATATCGGATCGGAGACAGGGAAGGCGCCCTCGATCCGTCGCATCTCGCCCGCGCGCACGAGGTCTCGGCCAAGCTCAACGGCGACGGCTTCCGCATTGTAGCGGTGGCGGTGAAGGAGGCGCCCGACACCGGCCATGCGTTCAGCGTGGCCGACGAGAAGGCCCTTACCCTGGTGGGCTATGTCGGATTCCTCGACCCGCCGAAGGAGTCGGCGGGGCCCGCCCTGGCGCGCCTCTCCCAGGCCGGGGTGACTGTGAAGATCCTCACCGGCGACAACGATCTGGTCACCCGCAAGATCTGCCGCGACGTGGGCCTGGCGCCGGAGCGGATCATCCTCGGCTCCGAGGTCGAGGCGCTGGACGACAAGGCGCTGGGCGAGCTCGCCGACACGGCCCAGGTGTTCGCCAAGGTTTCGCCGGAGCAGAAGGCGCGGGTGATCGGCGCTCTGCGCGCCCGCGGCCATGTGGTGGGCTTCCTGGGCGACGGGATCAACGATGGTCCGGGTCTGAAGGCGGCTGACGTTGGCGTCTCGGTCGACACCGCCGTCGACATCGCCAAGGAGTCCGCCGACATCATCCTGCTCGAGAAAAGCCTCGCGGTGCTGCAGGACGGGGTGCTCGAGGGTCGGCGTGTTTTCGGCAACATCATCAAGTACATCCGAATGGGCGCGAGCTCGAACTTCGGCAACATGTTCAGCGTGCTCGGGGCGAGCCTGCTGCTTCCCTTCCTTCCGATGGCCCCGATCCAGGTCCTCACCAACAACTTCCTCTACGATGTCTCCCAGACCGCCATCCCGACCGATCGCGTCGATCCCGACTACCTTCTGAAGCCGCGCAAGTGGGAGATCGCGGGCCTGCTTCGCTTCGTCCTTCTGATCGGACCCATCAGTTCGATCTTCGACTATGCGGCTTTCGCGGCGATGTGGTTCGTCTTCCAGGCCGGGACCAACCCGCACCTCTTCCAGACCGGATGGTTCGTGGAGTCGCTGCTGACCCAGACGCTGATCATCCACGTGATCCGAACCGCGAAGATCCCATTCGTGCAGAGCCGGGCGAGCCTGGCTTTGACGTTCACCAGCCTGCTCGTGTCAGCTGTCGCCATCGCCCTGCCGTTCACGTGGGCCGGCGGCGCGCTCGGCTTCGTTCCTCTGCCGGCGCTCTACTGGCCGATCGTGGCGGCGTTCCTGATCGCCTACGCCGCGCTGACCACGCTCGCAAAGACCTGGTATGTCCGGCGCTGGGGGTTCTGATTGGGCCGTCGGTTGCCGAAGCGCGCGTTTCGCGGGAACTAGGGGCCCGTGTCCGATCCTGCCGTTCAGCCGCACGACCGCAGCCTGCCGGCCGAGGCCATCCTCGAGGTCATCCCGGATCCGCTGCTGCTCGTCCGGGCCATCGAGACCGGGAGGCGCGAGATCGTCTACGGCAACGCCGCGGCCCGGGCGCTCTTCCGCATCGATCTGGAGGGCGCCCCGCTCGAGGCCGCGCTGCGCCAGCCGCAGGTGCTGGAGGCCATCGAGGCGGCGCGTTCGACCGGCGGGCCGGAAGATGTGCTCTTCGAATCCATCGGCGCGCAGCCCCGGTTCTGGCGCGCCTTCGTCCGGCCGCTCGGCCGCGGTGATGAGCTGGTGCTCGTGCTGCGCGACGAGACCGACGCGCGCCGCACCGAACGCATGCGGGCCGACTTCCTGGCCAACGCGAGCCACGAGCTTCGGACGCCGCTGGCGTCGCTCGCGGGCTTCGTCGAGACGCTGCGCACGCACGCCCGGGAGGATCCCCAGGCCCGCGACCGGTTCTTGGCGATCATGGCCGAGCAGGCCGCCCGCATGGCCCGGCTGATCGACGACCTGTTGTCGCTCAGCCGCATCGAGCTCAACGAGCACATCGCGCCTGACGGCGTCGTCGACCTGCTGCGCGCCGTCGACGACGTGGCCGACGCCGTGCGGCCGCTCACCGCCGAGCGGGGGATCCGGATCGAGGTCTCCGCGCCCGAGGGGTCGCTCGGAGCCGTGGGCGACCGCGACCAGATCGTGCAGGTGGTGCAGAACCTCATCGACAATGCCGTCAAGTATTCACCGAGGGGCGGCGTCGTGCGGGTATCGCTGAGCCGCGTCGAAGGCGTCGGAGCGGCGCGCGCGGCTTCGAGGGAGGGGGCCGTGGCGCTCTCGCTGCTCACGCCCGACGCCGGCGCCGACCAACCCTATGTCGTCGGGCGCATCGCCGACGAGGGTCCTGGAATGGCCCGCCAGCACCTGCCGCGGCTGTCGGAGCGGTTCTACCGCGTAGAAGGGCAGACGAGCGGCGGCACGGGTCTTGGCCTCGCCATCGTCAAGCACGTCGTCAACCGCCACCGGGGCGGACTGATGGTCGAGAGCGCGGAGGGGCAGGGGACCACCTTGACGGTCTATCTGCCGGCGGCCCTGTGACCGACGTCGCCGATGCCGGCGCTGAGGCTCATGCCCTCTGCGCGTCCAGCTCGGCGGCGCGGCGGCGGGCGCGCGCCTCGGCGCTGTTGGTGAGCGCCCAGCGGAACATGCGGCCGACGCCCTGGACGCCCAGTCTCACCACCGGCCGCCCGGCGACCGGCGCGCGGAAGCCGTGCATGCGCTGCGCCCAGTCCGGCAGCAGGTCGCGCGCCGCCTCGAACATGAGGGCCAGGAACGGCGCGGCGGCGGGATTCGGCGCACGCTGCGACAGCAGCGCGCGGGCCACCTCGCGGGTCCGGTAGTCATAGCGCAGTTGCGGTCGCACCTCGCGCAGGTAGGCCCGGACGGCGGCGCGGCTCTTCGGAACGTCCGTGGCGCCCAGCTTCTCGGCGATGATCGCGACCTCGGCGAAGTAGCGGTCCTGCTCGGCGGGCGGGAAGGATGGGTCCTTGTAGCGCAGGTACGCGGCCAGGAAGCTCGAGACCTCCGCCACGTGCACCCAGGTGAGCAGGTCCGGGTCGTTGGCGGAGTAGGGCGTGCCGTCCGGGAGCCTCCCGGCGACGCGATCGTGGATCTGGCCGACATGGGCGATCAGCGCCCCGGCTTCGGCCGTCGAGCCATAGGTCGTTCCGGCGATGAACCGGGCTGTGCGGCGCAGGCGCCCGGACATGTCCTGACGGAAGTTCGAGTGATCCCACACGCCGGCCAGCGCGCCGGGATGCAGCATCTGGAGAAACAGGGCGGCGATCCCGCCCACCATCATGCTGGTGAAGTCGCCGTGCACCTTCCAGCAGGCGGAGCCCGGGCCGAAAAGGCCGGAATCCGTGCGCACCCGCTCACGATTGGCCCCGCCCGCCCCGACGAGCTGACGGATCTGGTCGGCGATGGCTTGACGAAGGTCGGGCATGGATCTCGCTGGAGGCGCCTAAGATAGGGCCGCCGCGGGCCGGCGCGAAGCCGCTGCTGCGCCTCGGAGCCGGAAGGTCGCAGCTCCACTGTCACATAAGTGTCATGCCGGGCCGCTAGGGTCTCGCGCTCGAAGAAGGCGCCTCCCTTGCCCCAGCCGATTCCCGCCCGTTCCTCCGCCGCCGAGCTGCGCGCCCTGACCGCCGAGGTGATCCGGATGGGCGGCCTGGCGGAGGCCCAGGTGGTGGATGCCGTCGACGCGGTGGTGCGGCGCGACGTGCCGCTCGCCCAGGGGCTGATCGTACGCGACCTCAGGCTCGATGCGATGCAGGCCGACATCGAGCGCCGAGCCATGGCGCTGATCGCCGGCGAAGCCCTGGAAGGCGAGGATCTGAGGCGCGCGGTCTCCGCCTTCAAGCTCGCCATGAACCTGGAGCGCTGCGGCGATCTGGCCCGCAACACCGCCAAGCGCAGCATGGTGCTCTCGGAATCCGCGCCGGTGTTGCCGCTGATGAGCGCCCTCGCCCGCATGGGCCGTCTTGTGGCCGGCCGGCTGCGCGAGGTGCTGGACGCCTACGCCGCCCAAGAGATGGAGGCGGCGCTCACTGTGTGGCGGCGCGACGATGAGGTCGACGAACATTACGAGAGCCTGTGGCGCGAGCTGCTGACGCTGATGGCCGAGGAGCCCGAAGCGGTGGCCACGGGCGCGCACCTGTTGTTCATCGCCAAGAACCTCGAGCGGATCGGCGACCACGCCACCAACATCGCAGAGATCCTGCATTTCCAGATGACCGGCGAAGAGCTGGACCAGCCCCGGCCGAAGGTTTCGCTCATCGAGGCCGGACCGCCGAGGGACGGGGCGACGTGAAGCCCAGCATCCTCGTGATCGAGGACGAAGCGGCGCTGTCGACGCTGCTCGAATATAATCTCGACAAGGAGGGCTTCCGCGTCGCGTGCGCGGCCGACGGTGAGGAGGGCCTCCTGAGGATCGAGGAGGAGACGCCGGACCTCGTCGTCCTGGACTGGATGCTGCCGAAGGTCTCTGGCGTCGAGGTCTGCCGCCAGTTGCGGGCGCGTCCGGAAACCCGGCGCATGCCGATCCTGATGCTGACGGCCCGCGGCGAGGAGACCGACAAGGTGCGCGGCCTCGACACCGGCGCTGACGACTATGTCGTCAAGCCGTTCGCCATGTCCGAGCTCGTCGCCCGCATCCGGGCGCTCCTGCGCCGCACGCGCCCGGAGCTGGTGGAGGAGCGGCTCGAGTTCAAGGACATCGTGCTCGATCGGGCCAGCCGTCGCGTCACGCGCTCGGGGCGCAACGTGCGTCTCGGTCCGACGGAGTTCCGGCTGCTCGACTTCCTCATGCAGCGGCCTGGCCGGGTGTTCAGCCGCGAGCGGCTGATGGACGCCGTCTGGGGCCCCAACACCTATGTCGAGCTGCGGACGGTCGACGTGCACGTGGGCCGGCTGCGCAAGGCGCTGCGCGAGGGCGGCGCGGCCGACCCGATCCGCACCGTGCGCTCAGCGGGCTACTCGCTCGACCAGGAGCGCTGAGCCGGTTTCGAGGCGGCCGCTCCGGAAGACTTCGCCGAGCGCCTACGGACTGGCCGCCACCGCGAAGTTGTGCGCGACCAGCGGCAACACGACCCAGGCTTCGACGACGGCGAAGGCGTAGAGGCCCGCCAGGAGCGGCTGGCGGGCGCGCAGGCTGCGCACGACGCCGGCCGCCAAGGGCCCGGTGACCGGGCCAAGGAGGAAATAGGGAATCCAGCGCCGGAGGCGCTTCGCGGCGATCACGTGGCGTGCCTGCGCGTGAGCGTCTTCATCCATTGGCGCTGCTGCGCGAAGCGCGCGTCCCGCCGTGCCGCGACGTCCCCCGACCAGAGGTGCCGCAGGGCCTGAGCCTGACCCTCCGGCGAGGCGCCGAAGCGATCGCAGGCGGACTCCGCTTCCCGGCGCAGGTCCTCGAATTCCCAGTAGCTCATCGGCATTTCCCCTCCCAGTGTGCGGCCGAAGTATTATGCGATATTTATATTATGAGTTCTTGCCGTCCCGCCGCCTATATTGAGAAAATCCGAGTCTGAGCGGCGAATCAAGACTTGGTTTTTGTCTGACGTCATAGCGACCCAAAGGTTCCCGGCGCCGGCTCGTTGCCGCGCGGCCCCAGCGGCGCTTGGGCCTGGCCGTCGCTCGCGTTGTCAGGCGACCGTCGCCAAATCCTCATGTCGAGGGTACGACGCGGGTGTTGCCCGCGCGCCAGGGTTGTCACTTCGCGGCGGACCGCCCGGCCGCGGCTCCGGGCGGTTACATGGAACTGTCACGCAGGCTTTGTAAGACCGCCTTCGACGCCGCTTGCAGGAAGCGCGTCCAACGAGGGGGTCATCCATGACAACGAAGATGTCGCTGCTCACGGGGGCGGCTGTGGGCGTCTTCCTGGCAAGCGGGTTCGCGGCGCAGGCCGAGGCCAAGACGGCGCATCACAAGGCCAAGCGCGCCGACGCCGCGGCCGCCGCACGCGCCAAGGAAGCCGAGGAGATCGAATATCTGAAGGCGCAGGTCGCCTCGCTCACCGAGCGGCTCAACGACGCCGAAGCCTCCCAGCGACAGGTGCAGGCGCAGGCGGCGCAGGCCACCGCGCAGCAGGCGCAGGCGCAGCTCGCCAACGAGATTCAGACCATCCCGACCGAGGTGCGCACCCAGGTCGCCTCGGCGAATCCGAAACCGCGGCCCAGCTGGGCCGACAACACCTCCGTCAACGGCCGCATGTACTTCGACCTGACGCATGTGGAGCAGAAGAAGGACGGGGCGAAAATCGCGCCGACGGGCACGGGCTTCGACATCAAGCGCTTCTATGTGGGGATCGACCACAAGTTCAATGACACCTGGTCGGGCAACGTCACCACCGATGTTCAGTACAACTCGGCCGAAAGCCTGACCCAGGTCTACATCAAGAAGGCCTACCTGCAGGCCAAGCTCTCCGATGCGCTGATCGTTCGCGCGGGCTCGGCCGACCTGCCCTGGATTCCGCTGGTGGAAGAGACCTACGGCTACCGCTTCGTCGAGAACGTGCTGCCCGACCGGACCAAGTTCGGCGCCTCGGCCGACTGGGGGTTGCACGTGTCCGGCAAGCTCGCCGGCGGTCTCTTCAACTACGCCGTCTCCGTGGTCGACGGGGCCGGCTACAAGAACCCGGTCCGCACCAAGACCATGGACATCGAGGGTCGGGCCAACCTCAACCTGGACCACGTCGTGCTGGCGATCGGCGGCTACACCGGCAAGCTCGGCAAGGACGTGCAGGGCGGGCCGCCAACCTTCCACAACGCCACCCGCTGGGATGCGCTGGCCGCCTACGTCGACCCGCGCTTCCGACTGGGCGTCGAGTATTTCGCAGCCGACAACTGGAACACCGTCACCACGGCGGCGAGCGACAAGTCGGACGGCTATTCCCTGTGGGGCTCGATCAACTTCACGCCGATGGTCTCGGCGTTCGCCCGCTGGGACCACGTGAAGCCGTCGAAGACGCTCAAGCCCAGCGAGAAGGACAACTACTACAACCTCGGCCTCAACTGGGAGCCCATCAAGATCGTCGACCTGGCGCTCGTCTACAAGCGCGACAAGGTCGACAACGGCCTGTTCTCCACCTCGAACGGCACGATCGGCGGGGTGAGCCAGGGGACCTACGACGAAGTCGGTCTGTTCGGCCAGTTCCGCTGGTAGGCCGACGCGACTCCGCGCGCGAGCGCGGACGCGGAGAGGAGAGGCTCCCGGCGCGGGAGCCTCTCTTCGCATCTGGCGCGCAGTCGCGTCGGCTGTCGCAGTTCTGTCACGCGGCTGTCGTGGAAGCTTCGCGCCGTGGGCATAAGCCCTTCTCCCGAGAGCGACGGGGACTCGGGCGCTCGGAATTCAGGAGAGGACGATGTTCAAGTCAATCGCGGCCGCGCTCGGCCTAGCGCTGACGCTCGGCGCCTCCACGATCCAGGCCGCCACCATCTCGGGCGCGGGCTCGACCTTCGCGGCGCCGCTCTACGCCAAGTGGGCGGAAGGCTACAAGGCTGCGACCGGCATGAGCCTCAACTACCAGTCGATCGGATCCGGCGGCGGCATCCGCCAGATCACGGCCAATACGGTCGATTTCGGCGCCTCGGACAAGCCGCTGAGCGGCGACGACCTCGCCAAGAACAACTTCGCGCAGTTCCCGACCGCCGTGGGCGGCGTCGTGCCGGTGGTGAACCTGCCGGGGTTCAATCCGGGCCAGATCAAGCTCACCGGCGCCCAGCTCGCGGACATCTACCGCGGCGTGATCAAAAAGTGGAACGATCCGCTCCTGCAGTTCACCAACAAGGGCCTTCGGTTGCCCAATCTGCCGATCACGGTGGTGCATCGGTCGGACGGCTCCGGGACGACCTTCATCTGGACGACCTATCTGTCCACTCAGGCGCCGCACTGGAAGTCCGAAGTCGGGGCCAGCGACTCGGTCGCCTGGCCGGTCGGCCTCGGCGGCAAGGGCAACGAGGGCGTCGCCGCCTACGTGAAGCAGACCCAAGGCGCAATCGGCTACGTCGAATACGCCTATGCCGCGACCAACAAGCTCACCTTCGTGCAGATGCAGAACCGCGAGCACAGGTTCGTCATGCCGACGGCCGCGAGCTTCGCGGCGGCGGCGGCCGGCGCCAAGTGGAGCGCGGTCCCGGGCTTCGGCGTGATCCTCGTCGACCAGCCGGGCGTCGCCTCCTGGCCCATCACCGGCGCCACGTGGGTCATCCTGCACAAGAACCAGAAGAACGGTCCGCAAGTCATCAAGTTCTTCGACTGGTCGTTCAAGAACGGCGATGCGGCGGCGGCCTCGCTCTCCTACGTCGCCCTGCCGAACGCGGTGAAGAGTCAAGTCCGCAAGGAAGCTTTCTCGCAGGTCAAGTAGCCCTCACCTGAGCCCGCTATGGCGCGCGCCCCCGGCGGCCCACGGATCGGCGGGCCGCGTTCGTCGCCTCCGGATCTTCCCGCCACGGACCGCATGTCAGACGTTTCGCCCTTCATCCCGACTTCCGCGCCCAAGGGGCGCCCCCGCGGCTCGCGGCTGAGTTCGCTCTTCGAGGGCCTCTGCTTCGCTGCGGCGACCGCCCTCGTGGCCGCGCTCGGCGGGCTGCTCGTGGCGCTATTCATCGGCGGCTGGCCGACGCTGCGGAAATTCGGCGTCGGCTTCCTGACGACGTCGACCTGGAATCCGGTGACCGAGATCTATGGCGCGGCCGGGCCGCTGGTCGGGACGCTGGTCACCTCGGCGGTCTCCCTGGTTTTCGCGCTGCCCGTCGCGGCCGGCGTCGCCTTCTTCCTGACCGAGCTGTGCCCCGATCGCTTGAGGCGGCCGATCGGCACGGCGGTCGAGCTGCTGGCTGGGATTCCCTCGATCGTCTACGGCATGTGGGGCTTGTTCGTGCTCGCGCCGCTGTTCGCCAGGCACGTCGAAATCCCCTTGATGGCCGCCGCGCCCCCCGGGTCGCTCTGGGACAAGCTCACAACCGGCATTCCCAACGGCTCGGGCATCCTCATGGCCTCCGTCATCCTGGCCATCATGATCCTGCCGTTCATGGCTGCGACGCTGCGGGACCTGCTGCTGAGCGTGCCGCCGGCCGTCCGGGAGAGCGCCTACGGGCTGGGCGCGACGACCAAGGAGGTCGTCCTGTCGGTGACCTTGCCCTACATCCGCTCAGGCGCGATCGGCGCGGTGATGCTGGGCCTTGGCCGCGCGCTGGGTGAGACCATGGCCGTGACCTTCGTGATCGGCAACTCGCACGACTTCCCGGCTTCGATGTTCGCGTCCGGCTCGACTATCGCCTCGACGATCGCCAACGAGTTCACCGAGGCGAGCAGCCCCGCCCACTTCTCCGCCCTCATCGCCCTGGGCCTCGTGCTGTTCGTCATCACCTTCACCGTGCTGGCGCTGGCGCGCCTTCTGCTTGGGCTGCAGGAGAAGCACGCATGAACAGGCGTTCTGAGCTCATGCTGAGGCGGCGGATTGTCGACCTGATGTTCAAGGGCTTCTGCATCACGGTGACCGTCCTGGCGCTGGTCGCCCTGGCGGCCATCCTCTGGACCCTGCTGGCGCGCGGCGTGGGGGGTCTCGACCTGGACGTCTTTGTCCGGGCGACACCCGCCCCCAACTCGCACGGCGGCTTGGCGAACGCCATCATCGGCTCGGTGGTGATGTGTCTCATCGGCATGCTGATTGCGACGGTGGTCGGCGTGCTCGCCGGCACCTGGCTCGCCGAGTACGGCCAGGGATCGCCCTATGGATCGGTGGTGCGCTTCCTCAATGACGTGCTGCTGTCCGCGCCCTCCATCCTGGTGGGCCTGTTCGTCTACGAGGTGCTGGTCGCGCCCTTCCACGGCTTCTCCGCGGTCGCCGGGGGCTGCGCCCTGGCGATGATCGCTGCGCCGGTCATCACCCGCACCACCGAGGATGTGCTGCGCCTGCAGCCATCGATGCTGCGGGAGTCAGGCACGGCGTTGGGCGCGCCTATGGCCCTGGTCATCCGCGAGGTGCTCTGGCGCTCGGCGCGGGGCGGCATCGTGACCGGCGGCCTGCTGGCGTTCGCGCGCATCAGCGGCGAAACCGCGCCGCTCTTGTTCACCTCGCTCAGCAACCAGTTCTTCGAACTCAATCCGCTGAAGCCGATGGCGAATCTGCCGGTGGTGATTTTCCAGTACGCCCTCAGTCCCTACGACGACTGGCGCCGCCTGGCGTGGGTCGGCGCGTTGCTGATCGCCGCGACCGTACTCGGCGTCACGATCGTCGCTCGCATCATCGCCCGGGAGCAGCATCGCCCATGAGTGTCGAGATCCTCGATGCGCCGGAGGTCCAGGTGCTGGAGCTCCCACCCGATGAGACAAGAATCCAGGTCAAGAACCTGAACTTCTTCTACGGGACGAAGCAGGCCCTGTTCGACGTGAGCCTCGCCTTCAGGCGGCAGTCGGTGACCGCGCTGATCGGCCCATCGGGATGCGGCAAGTCCACCCTGCTGCGCACGCTCAACCGGATGTACAGCCTCTATCCGCACCAGCGGGCGGAAGGCCAGGTACTCCTGGACGGCGAGGACGTGCTGGCCAGAGGCGTCGACCTGGCGGCGCTCAGGGCGCGCGTCGGCATGGTCTTCCAGAAGCCGACCCCGTTTCCGATGTCGATCTTCGACAACGTCGCCTATGGCGTGCGGCTCTATGAAAAGCTGAGCCGGCATGACCTCGCCGCGCGGGTCGAGGAGTCGCTCCGCCGGGCCGCCCTCTGGGACGAGGTGAAGGACAAGCTCAAGGACTCCGGCCACGGCCTGTCGGGCGGCCAGCAGCAGAGGCTGTGCGTGGCGCGCGCCATCGCCGTGCGGCCCGAGGTGCTGCTCCTGGACGAGCCCGCCTCGGCGCTGGACCCGATATCGACGGCCCGGCTGGAGGAGACCATCAGCGATCTGAAGAGCGACTACACGGTGATCGTGGTCACCCATAACCTGGGCCAGGCCGCCCGGCTCTCCGACCACACCGGGTTCATGTACCTGGGCCAACTGGTCGAGTACGGCGAGACAGACCAGGTCTTCACCAGCCCCGCGACGACGCGGGCGCGCGACTACATCACCGGCCGATTCGGCTAGGGGGCCGCCATGGAACACACCTTCAAGGCCATCGATGAGGACCTTCAGGCGTTGCACGATGACGTGGTGAGCATGGGCGAACTCGCAGTGACCCAGCTGGTCTCGGCCGTCGACGCCTTTCTGCGCAACGATCGTGAAGCCGCCGCGCGCATTGCGCTCCAGGATGCGCGGCTCGATGAGATGGACGCTGATATCGAGCGGCGCGCGGTACGTTTCATCGCGCTGCGCCAGCCGCTCGCCGACGACCTGCGCGCGCCCATCGCGGCCATGAAGGCCGCCATGAACCTGGAACGCTGCGGCGACCTGGCCAAGAACCTCGCCAAGCGCATTCCGCAGCTGAAGTCCGCACCGGAGACGGCCATTGCCAAGGGCCTGGGCGACCTCGGCGCGCTGGTCGCCAAGCGGCTCGCGGAGGTGATGGACGCCTTCCGATCCATGGACTCCGACGAGGCCAAGTCCGTCTGGCAGCGGGACGCCGACGTCGACGCCCTGCACGAGAAGGTGTTCCGGCAGATCCTGACGTCGATGTCGGGGGACCCGTCCTCGATCCAGGCCTCCACCCATCTGCTGTTCATCACCAAGAACCTGGAGCGGATCGGCGACCACGCGACCAACATCGCCGAGCTGGTCTGCTACCAGGCGACCGGCGTCGAACTCGGCGAACGGGCCAAGGGCTAGAGCGCGAGCTCGCCGGCCAGCGAGGCCGCCACGGCGCGGGCTTCGCCGGCGATCTCGCGGACGATCTCGGCCGCCGGCTGCTCGCGCCTGAGCTGGGCGACGCCCTGTCCCGACCACAGGGACAGCGCCTCGATGTCGCCGCGGGTCGCGGGACCCGGCGTGGTGGCGGCGTAGCGCGGCGTCGGTCCGAAGCCGCCCTCGGCCAGGGTCTCGCCCTCTCCGGGACGATGGCCGGGAGCGGGGCGGCCGGCCTTCTCCCAGGCCTCATAGGTCGAGTTGCGCAGCACCCGGTGCGGCGCGCCCGGCCAGCCGCCGTCGAACAGCTGCGTGTGGACGGTCGCGGTCTCCGCCGCCTCGATCAGCCGCCGGCGATATTCCGGATGGATCGAGGCCTCCGAGGCGGCCAGGAAGCGCGTGCCGATCCAGACGCCCGCGGCCCCCAGCGCCAGGGCGGCGGCCATCCCCCGTCCGTCGGTGATCCCGCCCGCGGCGATGACCGGCATGGGCGCGACTTCGTCGACCACCGCGCGGACCAGCGGCAGGGTGGCGACGTCGCCCAGCACATGGCCGCCCGCCTCCCAGCCCTGGGCCACCACCGCATCGATCCCCACCTCGGCCGCCCGTCTGGCCTGGGCGGCGCTGGCCACTGTGAGCAGCGACTTGGCGGCCCTGGCGCGCACCGCAGCCAGGTGCGGTTCCGGATCCCCCCAGAAGAAGGAGATCACCGGAACGCCTTCCTCCAGGCAGACCGCGAGCCGCTCCGCCTGCGGGAACGCGAGCACCAGGTTGACCGCGAACGGCCGCTCGGTGAGCGCGCGGGTGGCGCGGATCACCGCCCGGACCGCGTCAGGCGGATGCCAGGAGAGCGCGAGGCTGCCAAGGCCGCCGGCGTTGCTGACCGCGGCGGCGAGCTCGGGAGTCGTCGCCCCGCCCATCGGCGCCTGGACGATCGGCAGCTCGATGCCGAGCAGGTTGCAGAGCGCGGTCTTCATGCCGCCCTCAGGCCGGCTCGGCGAGGTGCGCGCCCTGCAGGAAATCCGCCAGGGCTTCGTTGAACGCTTCCGGATTGTCGATGTTGGCCGCATGCCCGGCGTTCGGGATCACCACCCGCGTCGCCCCGGGGATCTTGGCCGCCATGTAGTCGGAGGCGGCCAGGAAGGGCGTGTCGTTCTCGCCGACGATGACGATGGCCGGGACGGCGATCTCCGGCAGGCTTTCGATCACGCGGGAATCGCGCTGGGTGAGCATCCCGCGGGCCGCCTTGGCGAGGCCCGTGGCGTCGCGGTGGCTCGAGGCGCGCACCTCCGCCGAGGCGCGGGAGAGGTCACCGAGCCCCTCGGCCTCGTACCGCTCCGCGCGGCGGATGGCGTTTTCGTTCCAGCCGGCCCGCGCCTGGTCGTTCTTGTAGCCCGGGCCGGTGTCGATGATCAGCAGCGCGCGCGTGCGCTCCGGGTGCGCGCGATGGAAGGCGAGGCTCATGTAGCCGCCGAGCGACAGGCCGCCGATCACGGCGCGCCGCGCGCCCACCCTGTCGAGCAGGGCCGCCATGTCGGCGACCGTGGCCTCTTCGGAATATTCGGACTGATCGGCCGGATAGTCGCTCTGGCCATGGCCGCGCATGTCCCAGGTGATGACCGTGAAGCGCGGCGCGAGGGCGTCGATCTGGCCCTTCCACATCTGCGAGGTGGCCGAGAAGCCATGGGTCAGGAGGAGGGCCGGGCCCTCGCCGTGGACCTCGTAATAAAGCGAAACGCCGTCACGGCTGAGCTTGGGCATGACCGGTCCTCCCTGGCCTCATCGCGGGCCTGGCGAGGCAGAATGCCGCAGGAGAGCGGGTTCAGCTAGCCCGACGCAGCCGAAGCATCGGCTGGGCGACGCCCGCCGCGCGCGTGACCGCTGCGATCAGGCCCTGGACCATGACCGGCTTGGGCACGAAGCCGGCGAAGCCGAGGGCCAGGTATTCGGCGGGTTCGCGCGAGAGGATGTCGGCGGTGAGCGCGATCACCGGGGTGTCCCGCTCGGGGCCGAGCGAGCCGCGGATCCGCTTCAGGACCTCGATGCCGCTCATCTCCGGCATGTGGATGTCCATCAGCACCACGTCGAAGGCCTGCTTGCCCATCTGCTCGAGCGCCTCGGACCCGCTCAGCGCCTTCACGGCGTGGTGGCCGAAGGCGGTGAGGATCTCCTCGACGACGCGCAGGTTGACCGGGTCGTCGTCCACATGGAGGACGGTGAGCGCGCGTTCGGGCTTGGCGTTCGAGTCAGACACGTGAAGCTTACTCCAGGCCGTGGCCGTCGGCGGAATGCGCGCAGGCCACATCTTCCGAAGAGCACACTCTGGCGCCAAGTCGCTAAGGTAAGGCTGACAGACGTGGCTAACCGCCGTTAACGGATGCCGCGGCCCCTTGAATATTCGCCGGGAGGCGCGCGGCTCAAGGTTAAGCCCGCCTCAGCCGCTTTCCGCCAGGATCCGCCGGCCGCGACGCAGCAGGATGCGACGGCCAAGATGCTCGCTCCGCGCCGCGGCAAAGATGGCCCGCGCGAGGCCGATGCTCGCGGCGCGGCCGATGACCCGTTCCGGGGCGAAGCGCGGCAGGTCCCAGAGCTCGACCGTGTAAGGCAGCCGGGCGGCGGCCGCGACCGCGGGGGTCATCGGAACGACCTTTGGCTTGTCACCGCCCTTGAACATCGGCCGACTGGTCCGCCTAATGGGCCTTGCCGGTCCAGCGGCTGATCACCGCCGCCTTGTGGCGCAGGGTGATGGCCCGGCCCGGATACTCGCGCGTGGCGGCGTAGTAGGCGGCATAGCCGATGGCGGGGCTGACGCTCACCGCCACCACCTGTTCGACGTACTTGCTCGTCTCGTCCCAGACCTCGACCTTGTAGGGGAGGTCGTCGCCCTCGTGAGGGAACTCGCCATAAGGCGGAGACGTTTTGGGGTCCTGATCGGACGGTTCGTCGGGGGGACGAAGCTCGTGTGCAGCCGAAAACATGCCCTCTCCCTCGCACCGCGCCGTCCAAGTTTCCCTAGCGACCGATCACAAGTCAATTCTCGTTACCGGCGTTGTGGGCAAATTCCTCGTCCGCTAAATGGGTTAGGGGACGTTATCTGGCGAGCAGCGTGCGGTCCGACTTCATGAGCGATCCCCACAGTTACGATCGCGCCCTTCACTATCTCGTCGAGGCCGTCAGCGATTACGCCATCTATATGATGGACACCAATGGCCGGGTGATCACCTGGAACTCCGGCGCCGAGCGGCTGAAGGGTTACAGCCGCGAGGAGATCGAGGGCGAACCGTTCGCCCGTTTCTTCTCGCTGGAGGACCGCCGCACGGGGCTGCCGGAGCAGATCCTCTCCCAGGCCGCCGCGGACGGAAAGGTCGAGACCGAGGGCTGGCGGGTGCGCAAGGACGGCAGCCGGTTCTGGTCGCAGGCCACGGTGCACGCCGTTCGAGGCGAGGATGGCCGGCTGATCGGTTTCGCCAAGGTGACGCGCGACATGACCCCGCAGCGCGAGGCGCAGGTCGCGCTGAGCGAAAGCGAGGAACGTTTCCGCCTGCTGGTCGAAGGGGTGATCGACTACGCGATCTACCTGCTCGACGTGAACGGCGCCATCACCAACTGGAACAAGGGCGCCGAGCGGATCAAGGGCTACAGCGCCAACGAGATCATCGGCCGCCACTTCAGCATCTTCTACCCGCCGGAGGACCGCCAGGCGGGGATGCCGGCCCGCACGCTCGCCATCGCCCTGAACGAGGGGCGCTTCGAAGCCGAAGGCTGGCGGGTGCGCCGGGACGGCACGCGCTTCTGGGCCAGCGTGGTGGTCGACCCGATCTACAACGATGCCGGCCGCCACATCGGCTTCGCCAAGATCACCCGCGACATCAGCGAACGAAAAGCCGCCGAAGAGGCGCTGATCGAGAGTGAGAGCCAGTTCCGCCTGCTGGTCTCGAGCGTCATGGACTACGCGCTGTTCATGCTCGATCCGAACGGCGTCGTGACCAACTGGAACGCCGGCGCGCAGCGCATCAACGGCTACACGGCCGAGGAGATCGTCGGCCAGCACTTCTCCCGCTTCTACACCGAGGCCGACCGCGCAGCGGGCGCGCCGATGAAGGCGCTGCAGACCGCAGGCGAGCGGGGGCGCCACGAGTCCGAAGGCTGGCGCGTCCGCAAGGACGGCTCGCTGTTCTGGGCTAGCGTCGTTCTCGACGCGGTCAGGAACGATCAAGGCGAGGTCATCGGCTTCGCCAAGATCACCCGCGACATCACCGACAAGCGCAACGCCCAGCTGGATCTGCAGCGGGCGCACGATCAGCTCGCCCAGGCTCAGAAGATGGAGGCGCTCGGCCAGCTCACCGGCGGGGTGGCGCACGATTTCAACAACCTGCTGATGGTGGTGAGCGGCCAGGCCCAGCTGCTGCGCAAGCGGCTGGAGGGCGACGCCCGCGCGCTGCGGGCGCTGGACGCCATCGAAGCCTCCGCCAGGCGCGGCGAAGACCTGACCCGCCACCTGCTTTCATTCGCAAGGCGCCAGCGGCTGCAGCCGGCGGCGCTGTCGCTGCAGGAAAAGATGCGGGGGCTGCAGGAGCTGCTCACGGCGAGCCTGCCGGCCAGCGTCCAGTTGATCGTGGATGTGCCGAAGAGGCTGTGGCCGGTCCAGGTGGACGCCAGCGAGTTCGAGCTCGCCCTCCTCAATCTCATGGTCAATGCGCGCGACGCCATGCCGTCCGGAGGCGTGCTGTCGATCTCGGCGGAAAACACCGAGCAGTCCGGCGGCGGCGCGAGCGACCTTGCGGGGCAGTTCGTGGCGCTCACCTTCAGCGACAACGGCGTGGGCATCCCGCCCGACATCCTGCCGCGCATCTTCGATCCCTTCTTCACCACCAAGGAGGTGAGCAAGGGCACGGGCCTCGGGTTGTCGCAGGTCTACGGCTTCGCCCAGCAGTCCGGCGGCCGGGTGACGGTGAACAGCGAGCTCGGCCGCGGCACGAGCTTCACCCTCTACCTGCCGCGGGCCCGCCAGCAGCCCAAGTCCGAACCCGCGGAGGGCGACTCCGGCGCGGCGCCCAGTTCCGAGATCCTCGTCGTCGAGGATAATCCGGAGGTGGCGGAAGTCGCAGCCGGCATGCTCGAGCAACTTGGTCATAGCGTTCGCGTGGTGGCCAGCGCTGCGGCGGCGTTGGAGGCCGTCAACCAGGACTCGCCTCACCTGGTGTTCAGCGACATCGTCATGGCGGGCGACATGGACGGCGTGGCGCTCGCCAGGCGACTGAGGGCCGAGGCGCCGGACATCCCGATCCTGCTCGCCACCGGCTACAGCCAGGCTGCGGAACGGATGAACGACGAGTTCGCCATCCTTCGCAAGCCGTACAAGCTGGCGGAGCTCGGCCGCGCGGTGGGCGCCTTGCTGAACGCGCGCGCGGCGGGGGGCAAGCTGGTGACGCTCGAGGGCGCGCGGCGGGCCCGGGCCGCGCGGCAGGACAAGGCTGGCTGAGCGAGTCCCTCACGCGCCTTTGATGACGGCGATCGTTGGCGTTGAGCCGGTCAACGGAACAGGCTGCGGCGAGCGGAATTCTTGGCGCCGAGCGTCCGGCGACGGCTCGGCGCGCCCAATGGCTCGAGGAGGGATCGCCATGGGGAAGTACTGGGTTGGGGCCTTGCAGGCCGCCGAGGCGGCCGAAGAAGCCGCCAGACACCTGCGGGAGCGTTACGGCGGAGACGCCGAGGCGCACCTGTCCGAAGCCGAGGACGAGCTGACCGCCGCGCCGGACATACCTGCCGCGAGTCTCGACGACGTGCGTCGCGCGTTGCGCTGGACCTGAGCGAAATGGCTCCGCGCGCCGCTCAGGGCGCGAACGCTGCGATCAGCGCCTGCAGTTCCGGCTCTTCGACCAGGCCGGCCGCCTCGCTTGGCGCGGTCCACAGCTTCTCGCGCTGGTCCGCCTCCGGCCACGCCTCGCGCTCCTCGAGCACCTGCAGGGCGTAGACCTTGACCTCGACGGGCTGGAGTTCGCCATCCTTCAGCCGCTTGTCGTAGCGGTACGCGCCCAGCGGGGCCTGCACGATCACGCCCTCCACGCCGGCCTCCTCCAGCGCTTCGCGGGCGGTGGAGAGGGCGGGTGACTCTCCGGGCTTCGGCCACCCCTTGGGGATCACCCAGCGGCGGGTCTCCCGCGAGGTGATCAGCAGCACCTCCAACTCCCCCGTTTCGGAGCGGCGCCAGGGCAGGGCGGCGTACTGCGCATCGCGGGGCTTGGGCATCTCATCCACCCTGCCAATGATCGGCGAGGCGCGCGAGGGCGTAGAACGCCGCGGCGATCAGCGCCGAGGCGGGCATGGTGAGGATCCAGGCCCAGACGATGCCGCCGGCCACGTTCCACCGCACGGCCGAGACACGGCGCGCAGCGCCGACCCCGACGATGGCGCCGGTGATGGTGTGGGTGGTGGAGACCGGCACGCCGATGTAGGTCGCGGCGAAGAGGGTGATCGCCCCGCCGGTTTCGGCGCAGAATCCCTGCTGGGGGGAGAGCCGGGTGATCTTCGATCCCATGGTGTGCACGATACGCCAACCGCCGGCCAATGTGCCCAACGCCATGGCGGTCTGGCAGGCGAGGACCACCCACAGCGGCACGTGGAAGCTCCCGCCGCCTTCCCCGTGCGCGAAGAGCAGGACCGCGATGATGCCCATCGTCTTCTGAGCGTCGTTGCCGCCGTGACCCAGCGAGTAGAGGGAGGCCGAGACGAACTGCAGGCGCCGGAAGGTCGCGTCGGCGAAGGCGGGGCTCGTTTTCACGAAAACCCAGGAGACCGCGAGCACCAGCAGGAGCGCCAGCACGAAGCCCATCAACGGCGAGGCGACGATCCCGGCGATCGTCTTGCTGACTCCGTCGAGCAGGATCGTCTTGACGCCCGCCTTGGCGATGCCGGCGCCCAGCAAGCCGCCGATCAGCGCGTGCGAGGACGAGGAGGGAATGCCGCCCAGCCAGGTGATGATGTTCCAGGTGATCGCCCCGCCGAGCGCGCCGAAGATCACCGCATCGGAGACGATCTTGGGATCGACGATGCCCTTGCCGACGGTGTTGGCGACATGCAGCCCGAACACCAGGAAGGCCACGAAGTTGAAGAAGGCGGCCCAGAACACGGCGTAGCGCGCCGGCAGCACGCGGGTGGAGACGATGGTGGCGATCGAGTTCGCCGCATCGTGCAGTCCGTTCAGGAAGTCGAACAGGAGGGCCACGACGATCAGAGCGATCAGCAACAGGCCCGACCCGGCGAGGTCCATGCGTCGCCCTTCAGAGGTGCTCGATCAGCACGCCGCTGATCCGGTTGGCGACGTCCTCGAACCGATCGACCACCTTCTCCAGGTGATCGTAGATCTCCGAACCCACGATATAGGCCATCGGATCGCGCTTGGCGGGCCCCCGGTAGAGGGCGGCCAGGCCATCGTCGTAGAGCCTGTCGGATTCGTCCTCCAGCCGCGTGACCTCCTCGGCCAGGCGGTTCAGCCGGCCCGCGTTGGCGCGCATGGACCTGAGCAGCGGCACGGCTTCAGCGGTGAGGTCGGCGCACTGGACGATGACGTCGCCAAGCTTGACCATGTCGGAATGGAAATTCCGCTGCTCGAACAGAGTCACGGCCTTGGTCGTCTTGTGCATCTGGTCGATGGCGTCGTCCATCGTGGTGATCAGGTCGATGATGTCGCTACGGTCGAAGGGCGTGATGAACGTCCGGCGCACGGCCAGCAGCGCATCGCGGGTGATCTCGTCGGCCTCCTGCTCGTGTCGGGCCACCTCGGCGCAGCGCTCCGGAACGTCGGGACCGCCATCAAGCATCCGCCGCAAGGCGCCCGCGCCCGCGCACAGCGTCTTGGCGTGCGCCTCGAACAGATCGAAGAACCGGCCCTCCTTCGGCATGAGGGCCTGGAACCAGTTCAGCATGGGCCGCCTCGGTCCGATTGCGACGGTTACGTGACGCCGAGCCCTAGGGCTCGCCGCGGCGGCTGTAAACCGCCTCGCGCGCGGCGCCGGCCCGCGCGGCGCGCTGGAATGGATGGAATGGCCAAGCTTGGACGTTGGAAGCCGTGAGGGGCCGGAGCGGAGGATCGCCCGCGGCCCGCCCCGGAGGGCCGGACAGGGCGCGGCGCCGAAGCCGAGGGGCTTCCAAGATGACGCGAGCCGTGGCGATCGGTGAATGCATGGTGGAGCTCAATCTGACCGGGCCCCGGCAGGCCGCGATCGGCGTCGCGGGAGACACCTTCAACACCGCCGTCTATCTGAGCCGCCTCGGCGTTCCGGTGAGCTATGCGACGGCCCTGGGGGCGGAAGATCCGTTCAGCGCGGAGATCGTGCGGGTGATGGCCGACGAGGGGATCGACGCCTCGCTGGTGGTTCGCGCGGCGGGCCGGCTGCCCGGGCTCTACGCCATCTCGCGCGATGCGGCGGGCGAGCGCCGCTTCCACTATTGGCGGAGCGAGGCGCCGGTGCGCGACTTCTTCCGTCTGTCGGACGAGGCCGGCCTTGCGCCGGCGCTGCTCCGGACGCTCCGCCAGGCGAGCCTGGTCTATCTCTCAGGCGTGACCCTGGCGGTGGTGGGGGAGACCGGGCGCACGAAGCTCCTGGCGCTGCTCGCCGCAGCCACGCATGCGGGGGCGGTGGTGGCCCTGGACGTGAACTATCGGGCGCGCCTTTGGCCCTCGGCGGATGTCGCGCGCGCCGCGCTGAGCCGGGCGGCGGCCTTCGCCCGCTACATCTCGCTCAGCGAGGAGGACCGCGCCGACCTGAGGGGCTGGAACCCGCCGGAGGCTGCGGAGGTGATCGAGCGGTTCGCCGATCGCACGGTGCGGGTCCGCTCCGAGGACGGGGTGCTGGACATCCGCCCCGCTCCCAACCCGCCGCGGGTCGTGGACACCACCGGCGCGGGCGACGCCTTCAACGCCGCCTACCTGGCCGCGCGGCTTCGCGGGGAGGCCGCCACGCGCGCCGTGGCGGCGGGCCGCAGGCTCGCGGAAGCCGTCATCGCACACGAGGGGGCGATCATCCCGCGCTCGGACATGCCGGAGCCGGCCTATTGAGGCGGACCGGCCCAACCGCTGGAGAGAGAGGGGCTCATGTCGTTGGGCCGGTCCATTCGCAGCCGGATGGGGGCGCCCGTCTGCGAACGGCAACCAACCGGCCGATGCTCGGTCGGGTTCCAGACGATAGCGAATGATCAGCAGCCTGGAGTCTTGCGGCGATCGGCTTGCCGGCGAGCGCGTCCGCCGTCAGATCAGGCCCAGCGCCTTGAAGCTCGCCACCCCATCGCGGCCGGCCACGAGATGGTCGTGGATGGCGATGCGCAGGGCCTTCAGCGCCTCGGCCACCTGGCGGGTCATGTCCACGTCGGCCGCCGAAGGCGTGGGGTCGCCCGACGGGTGGTTGTGCACCAGGATGACCGCGCTGGCCGACAGCTCAAGGGCGCGGCGAGCGACCTCCCGCGGGTAGACCGGGGCGTGATCGACGGTGCCGCGGTTCATCACCTCGTCGGCGATCAGCTGGTTCTTCTTGTCGAGGAACAGCACCCGGAACTGCTCGCGCGCTTCGTGCGCCAGCGCCTGCTTCACATAGGCCAAGAGCGCCGACCAGGAGGAGATCACCGGGCGTTTGGCGAGCGCCGTCTTGGCCGCCCGCAGCGCCGCCTCCTGGACGAGCTTGAGCTCCAGCGCCGCGGTCTCCCCGACGCCGCTGACGGTCTTCAGCTCGTCGGCGCTCGCGCCGAGCACGGCCGCCAGCGAGCCGAACCGCGCCAGCAGGCCTTTCGCCAGCGGCTTCACGTCGCCGCGCGGGATCGCCCGGAACAGCAGGAGCTCCAGCAGCTCGTAGTCGGGCAGCGCGGAAAGCCCGCCCGCCAGCGCGCGATCCCGCAGCCGATCGCGGTGCCCCAGGTAGTGCGGCGCGCGCTTTGGGACAGGACTGACGGCGGCCCAGAGCTCGGGCTGGCCGGCGGCGTCCTCGACGGCGAGACGGCGGATCATGGAGAGCCAATGTTCCCCATGCGTTCCGTCATGTCCAGTTCAATCTCGGATCCTGCCGCCCTCAGAATTTCAGCGCCGACCATCGAGCGCGCACTTGCGAAGCGCCCGGCAGGGTTAATGGGTGTTTGCAATGTTCTGTCCGAGTAAATTAAGCGAAACGCGCGATCCGTTCGAACCCTCGTTCGCGGAGGAGACGGCGAATGCCCTGGATGGAAGTGACGAACTGGATCGGATTCCTGATCATCCTCGGCGGCGCCGGGATGACCTTTCACCTGATGGCCCGACGCCTGCGCCAGAGGCGCGCCAGCCCGCCCGGAAGCCCCGTCCAGCGCCTCGAAAGCAGCGCCGAGATCGCCAGCCAGGTCGTATTGTTCGGCGGCATGACGCTGATGATTATCAGCCAGTTCGCCGAGCACGTCAGCGCCAGGAGCCTGCCGTCCCATCTGTGGCTCACATTTTCCGGCAACGCGGCGATGCTGGTGCTGTTCGGCCTGCACCTGGGGCGGCTGTTCATGCGCTGGCAGCTGCAGCACCTGGGTGGGATGGTCGACGCCGCGAGCGGCGAGTTCATGGCGCGCGCCTGAGGGCGCGGCTTAGGCGCCGGTCACCTTCACCACGTTGTCTTCGGAGTTGCGGTCGATCTCCTTGTTGTAGGGATCGATGCCGGCGAACTTCGGCGGCCTGGCGACCGTCAGCGTCACGGTCTGCTGGCCCGAGCGCACAGGCACGGTCTGGAACGCCAGCACGTCCTTGGGGGTGAAGCCCTTCTTGCCGGGCTCGGCGGTGAACACGCCGATGTCGAACAGCTCGTCCTTCAAGGGCGCCTCGGTCTCCTTGCCCTGGCCGTTGGCGTACATCTTCCTGGCCTGCAGCGTCAGGGTCACGTCATAGCGGCCGTCGGGGCGCTTCTTGTAGCTCGCCGACTTGGCCTTCAGGTCATAGAGCGTGATCCGCTCGAAGAGGTCGGTGATCAGCTGCTGCTTGTCGGCCGGCGCCTCGGCGCGGAAGTCCGCCACGAGCTCGGCCGACGTCGGATATGGCGCGGCCTTGAAGGCGTGGTCGTGCAGGAACTTCCTGAGCGCCCGGTTCACCGCCTCCTCGCCGATCCTGTCCTGCAGCAGGTACATGACTAGCGAGCCCTTGCGGTAATGGATGTAGGGCTGGTTCTCCACCCGCTCGAGCGGCAGCTCCTCGACCACCTCGCCGCCCCGTGACTTGAGGTAGCTGTCGAGCTCGTACTTCAGGAACTTCCGGATCATGTCCGGCCCGTACATGTGCTTCATGACCATCAGCGCCGAGTACTGGGCCAGCGTCTCGTCGAGCATGGTCGCACCCTGCTCGTCGGCCCCGATCACCTGGTGCGCCCACCACTGGTGGCCGAGCTCGTGGGCGCCGACGTAGGTCACCATGTCGATCTTCTCGGGATCGCGCGCGTCGGCGATGAACACCAGTCCCTCGGACCACGGCACGGTGCCCGCGAACGACTGGGCGAAGCTGCCTTGGAAGGCCGGGAACTCCAGGAACCGGAGCTGGCGGAACTGGTAGGGGCTGAAGTTCGCCTGGTAATAGTCGAGGCCGGCCTCGCCGGTCTTGATCATCCGGTCGACGTTCCAGGCATGCTTGGGATCGTAATAGACGCTGATCGCCACGCCCTTGTAGGTCACCGTCTTCACCGCATAGCGGGCCGACTGCATCGAGAAGAAGTGCAGGATCGGCGTCTCGGTCACGAAGCGGGCCGTGCGGCGGCCGTTCGCGGTCGTCTCGGAGACCTTGTAGCCCGGCGCGATCGGAACCTGGTCGGCGTCGGTGGTCAGCGTGATATCCGAGGTCACCCAGTCGGAATCGTGTCGGATGAAGCTGAACCGGGTCGCCGCAGGGTCGCCGAGCTTCGGCATCCGTCGCTCCGGCGGCAGGCCATACTTGCGCCGCTTGGTTCGGTCGGTGAGCACCGCATTGCGGTCGAAGCCGAAGCCGGGCGTCACTTCGGTGTCGTTGATGAACGAGCCGTTGCGGACGATCCGCGTCAGGTTGGCGCGGTTGGCGAATCCGCGCTGCTCGCGGACCGTTTGGAACCTCACCGTGCGCCGCTCGCCAGGCTGCATGGGTTGGTTGAAGGCGAAGATCCAGAAGCTGAACGGCTTCACCTGCCGGACCGCATGGGCGCCCTCGATCGTGAGCGACCTCACCTCCAGGTCGCGGTCGCCGAAGCCGATATGCGCCTCGGAGAGCGGGGCGCCGGTGCGGTTCTCGATCACATAGCTTCCCGTGGTCTCCACCTTGGGGCCGCGCGGGAAGAGCTGCACGTCGAGCTTGACGCCGGTGATCGTCGGCTCGGGCGTGGCGGCGTAGCGCCACAACGCCTTCTCCGCGTCGGCCTGGAAGCGCTCGGCGTCCAGATGGGTGCGGTAGGGATTCCAGACGTCGGTGTTGATGAAGATGAAGACGCCGCTCGCCGCGAACACCAGGACGGCCCCGCCCAGCAGGACGCCCGCGCCGCCCTTCAGCCTGGCGGGCAGGCGGCGCAGCCGCGGCCCGAGCCGAGGCTCCGTGCCGCGTCGCCAGAGACCGTAGGCGAGGCTCAGCAGGATCAGCGCGAACGCCGACCAGTAGAGCCGGAACCAGTAGGCGCCCTGCCAGAAGCGGCCCTGGCCGTTCATGTCGGAGAGCGGCACGTTCGGGCCGCTGCCATAGGTGTAGAGATTGTGCTCCAGCCCCAGGCTGGTCATCACGATGTTGGAGATCAGATAGACCACCATCACGCCCCAGCCGATGAACTTGTTGGGGCTTAGGGCCTGGATGAAGATCGCCAGGGCCGCGAGCAGGATCGCATCGATCGACTGCGGGATCAGCCACCAGAGCAGATATTCGCCGAGCTGGAGGTCGCCGAAGCCCTTGATCAGCTGGATGATCACAGCGACCACCACGCTGATCGCGAAGGTGGAGATCAGGACCAGCGAGATCGCCAGCGTCTTGGGGACGACGAACGCCCAGTCCGGCGTCGCCGTCGCGTCGATGATCTCCGCCGTCCGCCGCTCGCGCTCACGCCAGACCAGCTCGCCCGCATAGTAGATGGCGATGATCAGCACCATGGCCGAGAAGATGCCGTTGAGCGCCGTGATCATGACGCGCGTCACGGGGTAGGTGCGTCCGCCGTAAAGGCTCACGTCCGTGGAGAGCCACAGGTTGACGACCGAGAGCAGGGCCGCCAGCGCCAGCAGCACGAAATAAGCCGGGCTCTTGAACACCTGGCCCATGTCGAGGCGAGTCCGCGCCCAGAGCTGCGCCCAGGCGGTGGCGGCATTGAAGCGCGGCGAGGGAAGGGCCCCCGCCTGCGGCGCGGCGGCGACTTCGGCGGCGCCCGCGGCGAGCTTCGCCTCCCGCCGCTGACGCTTCGAGGCGCGGCCGGTCTCGAAGTGGAACAGGACGTAGGCGAGGCCCAGGAATCCCACGCCGATGACGGTCCATATGATGCGGTTCCAGAGGATCAGCCCCTGGATCGCCGGAAGCAGGGCGTTGCGCTCGCTGGCGGTCCAGTAGCGGGTGGCGAGCCCGAAGGCCGAGACCCCGTTCGGCTCCCAGAGCGCCGCGGTCTGTTCGAAGCCCTGGCGCGACAGCAGGAGCCCGAAGATCGAGCGCAGCACGATGAAAGCGACCACGCCGACATAGGTCCACATCATCGAGCGCGTGACGGTGGCGAGCGCGAAGAAGATCGCCGACGAGAGGAACAGCACGCTGGCCGACCAGGCGAAGGCGTAAAGGTAGGCGCCGGGCATCGTCGGCCCCAGCGTCTCGCGGTCGACCCACGGCATCAGCGAGCCCAGCCACATGCCGAGCGGCACCGCTGCGAAGGACAGCGTGGCGGCCAGATAGGCGCCGGTGAAGCGGCCGAACAGGTAGTCGAACTTCGAGACCCGCGTGGCGCGCACCATGGGCCCGAAGCCGGTCTCGTCGTCGCGGATCACCACATTGGCCACGAACGCGGTGGTCACGAACATGTAGATCACCGCGAAGATCAGGCTCGTTTGGGCGATCACCCACGGCGCGTTCTTGTGGATGTTGGCCGTATTTCCGATCTGCACGTTGTCGGAGGCGACCGCGCCGAACGAGAGCAGGGTGAAGAGCACGACGGCCACCCAGAAGACCGGGTTGCGCGTCTGGTAGCGGAACTCGAAGCCCGCGATCTTGAAGAACATGGCCGAGCTCGAGTCTCAGGCCGCCTGGCGGGCGGCAAGGGTGGAGAAGTAGACGTCCTCCAGCCCGCCGGAGACGGCGGTGAAGCCCGCTCCCGGGGAGGCGTCGGCGAGCACGTGGACCACGGTGCGGCCGGCGAACAGCCGTGTGGAGATCACCCGATGGGCGGCGCGCATGGGGTCCAGCTCCGCCTTGTCGATGGTCTTGGTCCAGATGCGGCCGCGCAGGGATTCGATCAGCTCGGCGGGGGAGCCCTCGCGCACGATCCTGCCGTCGGCGATGATCGCCATCCTCGGGCAGAGGTCGGAGACGTCCTCGACGATGTGGGTCGAAAGGATGACCACGACGTTCTCGCCGATCTCCGCGAGCAGGTTCAGGAACCGGTTGCGTTCCTCCGGGTCGAGACCCGCCGTGGGTTCGTCGACGATGATCAGGCTGGGGCGGCCGATCAGCGCCTGGGCGATGCCGAACCGCTGGCGCATGCCGCCCGAGTAGCCCGCGACGGCCTTCTTGCGGACGCTCCAGAGGTTCACCTGCTGCAGCAGCGACTCGACGGTTTCCTTCCGTTCGCCGCGCGAGGCGACCCCCTTAAGCACCGCCATGTGGTCGAGCAGGTCGTACGCCGACACCCGCGGATAGACGCCGAAGTCCTGCGGCAGGTAGCCCAGCGTGCGGCGAAGCTTCTCGGGCTCGGCGATCACGTCGATGTCGCCGAAGCGGATCTGTCCCGAGGTGGGGGTCTGCAGGGTGGCCACGGCGCGCATCAGGGTGGATTTGCCGGCGCCGTTGGGGCCGAGCAGGCCGAACATCCCGGCCCCGATCTCCAGGGTCACGTTGTCGAGCGCGCGCGTGCCGTTGGCATAGACGTGCGTCAGGTCGCGAATTGAAAGCATCGGCCGTCCCACTCCAGGTTGCGGAGAGGTGAGCCGTTTCCGGCGACGCTGGCAAGTGAGGAAAACGTAACCAGCGCTGAGAAGGCCCTAGCTGGTCTCGCCGGCGGGCCGGCCGGGCGCCTTGGCCGAGATCCAGGTCACCAGGTCCCAGGCGTTGCGGATGGCGATCAGCAGCACCGCCATCAGGCTGACGGCCACGCCCCGCGCGGTCCAGTCGGGCCGGAGCCAGATCGCCGCCGTCGCGGCCGCGAGCAGGGCGTGGGCCCCGAGCGGCATCGCGCCATAGCACCAGATGTCCGTCCAATGCGCCGCCCGAAGCGTGCGGTTCACCCCGATATGGAAGATCACCCAGCCCGAAGCGAAGACGCCGATGGCCGCGGCGAGCGCCAGGAGAGCGCCGTTCTCCGCTCGCGTGAGGCCGGGGGCCGCCGCCACGCCGCTCACCGCCAGCACGACGGCGAGGTTGACCACGATCGGGGTCATGAAGATCGAGGCGCCGCGGAGCGCGCTGTCGGCGTCCTGCGCGCCCTTGGTCAGGGTGGCGACGATGAACAGCAGGCCGATCAGCCCGCCGGCCGCGCCGCCGGTCAGCAGGTAGAAGCTGTCCCAGTGCTCGAACATGCGTCCCCTCGCGGACGGCGAGGGCGCGAGCTTACGCTGACTGCAGCGGCGGCTTGAAGAGGCCTGCGGGCGAGACGGTGAAGACCTCGTAGGCCGCCTCCGTCACGCCCACCGAGTGTTCGCATTGCGCCGACAGCGACTTGTCGCGGGTGACCGCGGTCCAGCCGTCGGCCAGCAGCTTCACCGGATGCTTGCCCAGGTTCACCATCGGCTCGATGGTGAAGAACATGCCGGGCTTCAGCACCTCGCCGGTTCCCCGCTGGCCGAAGTGCAGGATGTTGGGGGCGTCGTGGAACACCCGCCCGACCCCATGGCCGCAGAAGTCGCGCACCACCGAGCAGCGCATGCTCTCGACGTAGGATTGGATGGCGTGACCGATGTCGCCGGTCGTGGCGCCGGGCTTCACCGCAGCCAGGCCGCGCTCGAGCGCCTCATAGGTGACCTCGACCAGCCGCTTGGCGCGCGGCGCGATCTGGCCGACGCCGTACATGCGCGAGGTGTCGCCGTGCCATCCGTCGACGATCACCGTGACGTCGATGTTGGCGATGTCGCCTTCGCGCAAGCTCCGCTCGCCCGGGATGCCGTGGCAGACGATGTGGTTGGGGCTGATGCAGAGCGTCTTGGTGTAGCCGCGGTAGCCGAGGCAGGCGGGCAGCGCGCCGTGGTCCAGGATGAACTCCCGCGCCATGCGGTCCAGATCGTCGGTGACGGCGCCTGGAACCACGTGCGGGACCAGCATGTCGAGGCACTCGGCCGCCAGGCGGCCCGCGCGCCGCATGCCCTCGAAGTCCTCGGGCTTGTGGACCTTGATGCGGCCGGTGCGGTGCTCGGCGTCGAGGATGTCGGTGGAAGCCATGACCTGCTCCGCGGGTCCGCGCCGGCCCGCTCCTGGTGAGAGCCTATGTGACAACGGTTGCCCGAGAGTTCAACGCCGCAGGCCCGCGCCCGGGTCGATCCATGGCAGTGGCCGGGCGATGCGCACCCGCTCGGGCGTGATTTCGCAGCCGTAGACCAGGACCTCCACCCCGCGAGCCGCGACATCGGCCAGCGCGGCGGCGAAGGCGGCATCGCAGTCGGCGGCCGCGGCGAACGCCTCGCAGTCGGTCCGTTGCACGACGAACAGCACCACCGCCCGCTCGCCGGCCTCGGCCCGGGCAACAAGCTCCCGCAGGTGCCTGGTGGAGCGCGCCGCCACACAGTCCGGGAACTCCGCCAGCGCGCCCTGCCGGCGCAGATGGACGTTCTTGACCTCCAGCCAGCAGGCGGACCGCTCGGGATCGGTGAGCAGGAAGTCGACCCGAGAGTTGGTCCCGTAACGCACCTCGCGCCGGTGATTGGCGTAGCCGGCGAGCTCCGGGATCGCAGCCGCCGCCAGCGCCTCTGCGACCAGCCGGTTGGGATGCAGGGTGTTCAAGCCACAGGTTACAAAACCGCCCGAAATCTCGTTCGGAACCTCCACCAGTTCCCATGTGTAGGGCAGCTTGCGCTTCGGATCGGGTGACTTGGACAGCCAGCATGTCAGTCCGGGCATGTTCAGCCCGATCATCGCGCCGGGGTTGGGGCAGTGGGCCGTGACCACCTCGCCGCCGTCCAGCTCCACGTCGGCCAGGAAGCGCTTGTAGCGGCGGAGCAGGCGGCCGGGCAGCAGCGGCGAAGGGAAGTCCATGCGCCGATTAGCGGCTCACCGAGGCGCTCCGCAACGTCGCGGCGAGCGGCTCACCAGATCCGCACGCGCTGATCGGGCGCCAGGTAGAGCTTGTCTCCAGGCTTCACGTCGAACGCCGCGTACCAGGCGTCGACGTTGCGCACGGTGTCGGCGCGGTAGGGATCGGCGCCGTGCGGGTCGGTGGCGAGCACCTGGCGCAGGAAGTTCTCGCGATAGATCCAGCGGTGCGCCTGGGCGTAGGCGATGAAGAACCTCTGGTCCCCGGTCAGTCCGTCGATCACCGGGGCGGTCCGGCCCTTGAGCGAAGCGTGGTAGGCGTCGAGCGCCGCCACCAGCCCCCCGAGATCGCCGGTGTTCTCGCCCAGCGTCAGGCGGCCATTCTCGTGCACGCCGGCCAGCGGCTCGTAGGCGCTGAACTGGTCGGCGAGGGCGGTGGTGGAGGCTTTGAACGCCGCGGCGTCGGCGGGCGTCCACCAGGTGATCAGCCGCCCGCGCTCATCGAGCTTGGCCCCCTGGTCGTCGAAACTGTGGCTGATCTCATGGCCGATGGTCGAGCCGATGCCGCCATAGTTCACGGCGGGGTCGGCCGCGGGATCGAAGTATGGCGGCGCCAGATAGCCGGCCGGGAAGGCCAGCTTCAGGAGGTTGCCGTAGTTGAAGGCGTTGACGGTCTGCGGCTCGGTCGTGAAGCCCCACGCCGAGCGGTCCACCGGGTGCTTCAGCTTGCCGAACTGGTAGGCCTGCTCGAAGGCGCCCGACCGGCTCACGTCGCCGTACAGGTCCCCCGGCAGGATCTGCAGTCCGGCGTAGCTGCGCCACTTGTCCGGATAGCCCACCTCCACCTTCAAGGCGGCGAGCTTGGCCATGGCCCGCAGCTTGGTCTCCGGCGCCATCCAGGTGAGCCGGTCGATCCGGTGGGCGAACGCCGTCTTGATCTCGCCGATCATGGCCTCGATCTGGGCCTTGGCCTGCGGCGGGAAATAGCGGCGGACATACTCCCGGCCGATCGCGTCTCCCATGCAGAGGTTCATCAGGTCGACCGCCCGCTTCCAGCGCGCGCGCAGCTCGGGCACGCCGGACAGCGCCTTGCCGTGGAACTCGAAGTCCGCATCGACGAACGCCTTCGTCAGATAGGGCGCCTCGGCGTTCGCGACGTGGGCGACGAGATAGTCCCGCCAGGTCTGGACGGGAGTGGCCGCGGCCAGCTTGGCGAAGGCGGTCATGGCCGTCGGCTGACCGACGATGATCGGATTGATTCCCGGCACGCCCAACTTCAGGAGGTAGCCGGACCAGTCGAAGCCGGGCGCGCTGGCCGCGAGCCGCGCCTCGGTCATCGGGTTGTACGTCTTGTCGAAATCCCGCAGGTCGGCCCGGGCCCAGTGGCCCTTGGCGAGGTCGGCCTCGAACGCCATCACCCGGTCGGCGCGCGCCTGCGGCTGGCCGAAGCCGGTCAGGGTGAACAGGCGGGCCAGGTAGACTCGGTAGGCCTCGCGCGCGGCCGCCATTTTGGGGTCGGTGGAGAGGTAGTAGTCACGGTCCGGCAGGCCGAGCCCCCCCTGGCTGAGGCCGAAGGTGTTCCGGGTCGGGTCCTTCAGGTCGGCGCCGACGCCCGGTGAGATCGGGAACACCGACTGGGCGCCGATCGCTGCGGTCAGCGGCTGCCGCCGTTCGAAGTCCGCCATGAACCGCGCGATGTCGGCCGGGGTTCTCAGCGCCGCGATGCGCGCCAGGTCCGGGCGCAGCGGCGCGATCCCCTTCGCCTCTATGGCGGCCTCGTCCATGTAGGCGGCGTAGAACGCGCCCATCTTGCGCGCCTCAGGGGTGGCGGCCTTGGCGCCCTCGAGGATGCCCCGCACGCGCGCGGCGCTCTGCTCCCTCAGCCGCGCGGCGTCGCCCCAGTAGGAGCGATCGGGCGGGATCGCCTGGCCCCGCGCCCAGCCGCCGTTCACATAGCCCCAGAAGTCGTCGCCCGGCCGCACGTTGTGGTCGATGTTGCCCGGGTCGATGCCCGTCGTCCCTGCCGCTGGCGCGCTCGCCGCCTTGACGCCCCCGGCCGCCAGCGACATCGCCAGGGCCACCCCGAGCCAGCTCGACCTGCGCATGCATTCCCCCACGAACGATCCTCGGCGTGAGCATGCCGGGCGGGGCCGCGCTTGTCTTCATCATCTTGCAGCCGCGGCGCCATCGGCCGCGTGGCGGTTGCAGAGCATCGGCGTGCGGCGTTACTCGGTCGGGGAGGATCGGGCAGGCGCAGACGAGGCGGTGCGGGATGGCGAGCGGCGCAGCTGAGCGGGTCACGGCCGCAGTGCTGATCATCGGCGACGAGATCCTCTCCGGCCGCACCCAGGACACCAATCTGCGCGACATCGCCCGTTATCTCGGGACGTTCGGCGTCGACCTCGCCGAGGCGCGGGTGGTCCCCGATATCCACGCGGAGATCGTGGCGGCGCTGAACGCCCTTCGCACCCGCTACGACTATGTGGTCACCACCGGCGGCATCGGGCCCACCCACGATGACATCACCGCCGAGGCGGTCGCCGCCGCCTTCGAGGTCGAGCTCGCGGAGCACCCGGAGATTCTGGCCATGATGCAGGCCCGCTGGGGCGGCGAGCTTACGCCGGCCAGGCGGCGGATGGCGCGGGTGCCGGTGGGCGGAAGCCTGGTGAAGAACCCGATCCAGGGGCCGCCCGGCTTCACCATCGGCAACGTGTTCGTGCTGGCGGGCGTGCCGATGGTGATGCGCGGCATGCTCGAGGACGTGGGCCCACGCATGCGGCCGGGCGCAGTCACCATCTCCCGCACGGTGCGCGTCGAGGGATCCGGCGAGGGCGTCATCGCCGCGCCCCTGGAGGCCGTGGCCAAGGCGCACCCCGCCATGTCGCTTGGCAGCTACCCGTTCTACGGCCAGGACGGCTACGGCTCCAACCTGGTGCTCCGGGGCCGCGACGCCGCCGAGGTGGAGGCCACGGTCGTCGAGTTGATCGGCGTCCTGAACGCGGCCGGGATCGCGAACGTGCGCGCGGTCGAGGCGGCGTAGCGGCGGCCCTCGGAGTCCAGACCGTCATTTCAAATCGAGGCGGCGCGGGCCAGCGCGCGGACTCAAGGGATCGCTTGGGGCTTCCGTGAGGGCAGGACCTCGCTCTAGAGTGGACGCGGGGCGTGGCGGCGGCCGCAGCCGGCGGCTTGAAGTGGGGAGGCTCCATGATCGCAGCAGCCGATGGCGAGGCCGCCACCCTGCCGGCGGCTGCGCGGACGCCCACGCGCCGCTACGAGGCTCGGCGCAAGGCGATCCTGGCCTCGGCCGTGGAGGAGCTGAACCGCAAGGGGCTGCGCGGCATGACGCTCGGCGAAGTGGCCGCCAAGCTCGATCTCGTCCCGACGGCCGTCATCTACTATTTCCGCAACAAGGAGGAGCTGGCCGCCGCCTGCTTCCTGCAGGCGATCGCGCGCTTCGAGGCGCTGATCGCGGCGGGCCTGGCGCAGCCCAGGGCGCGCGAGCGGATCGCCGCCTTCGTGGGCGCCTTCTTCGCGTTCAAGCAGGCCTGCGAGGCGGGCGAGGCCGAGCGGATCGCGGTCTTCAACGACATGCGCGCGCTCAATTCGGCGGCGGTGAACGGGACCTATGAAGCCTTGTTCCGCCACGCGCGCGAGCTGCTGGACGACGCCGATCGCGCATCGCTGCCTAGGCTGCACCGGAACGCCCGCACGCACCTCCTGCTGTCGGAGATCTTCTGGGCGGTGGCCTGGCTGAAGGATTTCGAGTTCGCGGACTACGGCCGCGCCGCCGCACGCATGACGGCGATCATCACCGAGGGCTTGGCGGCCCCCGGCCAGCCCTGGCCGCAGCGCCGGCCGCTCGATCTCACCCACGCCGACGACCCGTCCGCGCAGGCGTCCTCCGAGCTGTTCTTGCGGGCCGCCACCGAGCTGATCAACGCCGAGGGCTACCACGGCGCCTCCGTCGAGCGGATCTCCGCCCGGCTGAAGGTCTCGAAGGGCGCGTTCTACCATCACAACGAGACCAAGGACGAGCTGGTCATGGCCTGCTTCCAGCGGGCCTTCGACATCATGTGGCGGGCGATCCGGGCGGCCGAGGCGGCGGGCGGCTCGGCCCTGGAGGTGCTGGTGTCGCTGTCCTCCGCGCTCGTCGAGTACCAGCTCCGCGGGGCCGCGCCGCTCCTGCGCGCTTCGGCCATGACGACGGCGCCGGAGGCGCTGCAGCCGGAGCTGATGGCGAAGTTCGATCGCATCTCGCACCGCTTCGCCGCGATCATCTCCGACGGCATCGGCGACGGCTCGATCCGCCCGATCGACGTCAACGTCGCCGCCCAGATGATCACCGCGATGATCAATGCGGCCGCCGAACTGCATTATTTCGCGCCGGGCCTGACGCCGGAGGCGGCCGCCGACCATTACGTGCGTCCGTTCTTCCAGGGCTTGCTGTCGCCCGCCGACTGAGGAGAGCAGGCCATGGAGCGGCCGCTGGAAGGTTTGCGGATCCTGGAAGCCTCGGGCGAGGTCGCGGTCCGCTACTGCGGTCGCTTGTTCGCCCAGCTCGGGGCGGAGGTGACCACGCTCATCCCCCAGGCCGGCGATGTGCGCCTGGGCTATGCCGGCTCCGCCGGCGAGGCCTACGGCCGCTGGCTCGACGCCGGCAAGCGGCGATCCGACGCGCCGGACGGGGCAGTCGATCTGATCATCGCCGGACAGGATTGGACCGGCATCGCCGCGGCCGAGCCGGTGGCGCGCAGCCTTCCGGAGCCTGCGGTGCGGCTCGCGCTCACCTGGTTCGCGTCCGACGGGCCCTATGCGAGCTGGCGGGCGACGGATGAGATCATCTCGGCCCTGGTCGGCCTCGCCTACGCCTTCGGGCCGCAGGAGGGCCCGCCCGTCCTGGCTCAGGGCCACGGCCCGCAGCTCACCGCAGGCCTCACCGCGTTCAATGCGACGGCGGCGGCCCTGCTGCTGCCGAGGGCCCAGCGGCCCTCGCGCATCGACGTCAACGTCTTCGAGGCGGCGATGTGCTTCACCGAGACCGGGGCGATGAGCGCCCACGTCGAGGGCGTCACCTCGCACCGCTGGGGCGTCAACCGTTTCGCGCCCACCTATCCCTGCACCAGCTATCGCACCGCCGACGGCTGGGTGGGCGTCACGGCGCTGATCCCCGCGCAGTGGCGGGCGCTCACGGTCGGGATGCTCGGGCGGCCCGAGCTCGCCGAGGATCCGCGCTTCGCCACCACGGTCGACCGGCTGCTGCTGGCCGACGAGGTCGACGCGCTGATCGCGCCGGACTTCCTGACCCGGACCACCGCGGAATGGGTGGCGCTTGGCGACAAGGCGCGGGTGCCCACCACGCCGATGCCGCGTCCCGGCGAGCTGCCGCAGATGGCGCACTGGCGCGCGCGGCACACCTTCGCGCGCTTCGACGACAGCGGCGTCGAGGGGCCTTCGCTGCCGTTCCGGATGCGCTTCGACGGCGTCGCGCAGCCCACGCCCCGGGGAGGTCCGGCCGGCCCGCTCAGCGGGCTGAAGGTCATCGACTTCGGGATGGGCTGGGCGGGGCCGATCTGCGGCCGCACCCTCGCCGATCTCGGCGCCGACGTGATCAAGGTCGAGTCCGAGACGCATCCCGACTGGTGGCGCGGATGGGAGCCGGACGAGGGCGGCGATCCGCCGCTCACCGAGCTGCGCCACAACTTCTTCTGCGTGAACGTCAACAAGCGCGGGATCGCGCTGGACCTGACCAGGCCCGACGGGCTCGCGGCCGCCAAGGCGCTCGTCGCCCGCGCCGACGTGACGCTGGAGAACTTCGCGGCCGGCGTGATGGAGAAGCTGGGGCTGGGACAGGCCGAGCAGCGGCGGTTGAAGCCGGGCCTGATCAGCGTCTCGATGCCGGCGTTCGGCAATGGCGGCCCGCTGTCGGGCCTGCGGGCCTACGGCTCGACCGTCGAGCAGGCGTCGGGCCTGCCATACATGAACGGCGAGGCGGACTGGGCGCCCTGCCTGCAGCACGTGGCCTATGGCGATCCCCTGGCCGGGCTCTACGCCGCCGGCTCGATCCTCGCGGCCCTGCACGCGCGCAGCCGGCTGGGCGGCGCGGAGATCGACCTGGCGCAGACCGCCTGCCTGTTCCAATTCGGCGCCGACGCGATCATCGCCGAGCAGCTCTCCGGCGCCCCGGTCCCGCGCACCGGAAACCGTCGCGGCCGCATGTCGCCGGTCTATGTCGCAAGCTGCGACGGCGAGGATGAGTGGGTGGCCCTGGCCGTCGACGGCGAGCATGCCTGGGACGGCCTCTGCCGGGCGCTCGGGCGCGACGACTGGCTGGCGGACCCGCTGCTCGCGCTTGCGCCTCGCCGCGCCGCCCTCGCCGAGGACATCGAGGCGGAGATTGCGGCCTGGGCCGTGCTCAAGACCCCGCAGCAAGCCGCGGCCCTTCTGCAGGGAGAGGGCGTGCCCGCCGCGCCGGTGCAGCGCGCCTCCAACCTGGCGCGCGATCCGCAGCTCCTGGCCGGCGGGTTCTGGGACCACATGGAGCGCCGCTACGTCGGCCGGCACCTGATGGCCAATTCGCCCTGGACCTATGACGCTCGCCGTCCGGCGCTCCGGCGGCCCGCGCCGGTGCTGGGCGAGCACACCGGCGAGGTCGTCGGTCCCATGGAGGTCTAGCCGTCGACCTCGATCGCCAACAGGCGCGCGGCGAGATCGCCCAGCATCGAGGCGCGCTCGGCTTCGGTCAGGCCCGCCGTCTCGCGGATGTGCGCCACGGCCCGGTCGGTCCAGGGGTAGGGGAAGTCGGTGCCCAGCATCAGCCGGTCGGCGCCCACCTCGGCGGCGAGGTGGCGCAGCGCCTCCGGCGTGAAGACGATGGTGTCGTAGTAGAGGTTCTTCAGATAGGCCGTGGGCGGCTTCCTGAGCGGCGTCGTGTAGGTGCCGGGGAACGTGCGGATCCCGGCGTCGGAGCGCGCCGCGTAGGCGGGCAGGTAGCCGCCGCCATGCGCCGCGAGGATCTTCAGGCCCGGGAAGCGGTCGAGCGTCCCCTCGAAGATCAGGTGCGAGAGCGCGATCGTGGTCTCCAGCGGATTGCCGATCACATTCCCCAGCCCGCCGCTGCCGGAGAGCCGCTTGGCGAGCTCAGGCGTCCCCTGCGGATGGATGAAGACCAGGACGCCCAGCGCCTCGGCCTTGGCCCAGAACGGGTCGAACGCCGGATCGGCGAGCTCCTGGCCCTCGACGCTGCCGCCGATCATCGCGCCGCTCAGGCCGAGCTTGCGGACCGCGTGCTCCAGCTGCTCGGCGGCAAGTTCAGGGTGCTGCAGGGCCACGCTCGCGAGCGCGGCGAAGCGGTCGGGGCGGCGCCCGACGACCTCGGCGAGCGCCTCGTTCTGCATCTGCACGACCTCGCGCGCGAGGTCCGGCTCGGCCCGATACCAGAACGGGTTGATCGACAGCACCTGCATGTCGATCCCTTGGGCGTCCATCGCCGCCACCCGGGCGGGGATCTGGTCCTCCTCCACCTTGAGCACCTGCGGCAGTCCCGGATGCGCGTGGGACGGATAGCGGAGGCCCATCAGCGCCATGGCCTGCGGGAAGGCGCAGTGGGCGTGGACGTCGATCACGCGTCGCGGGCCGCCCTCCTGGCGCGCGGCCCTCGGACGGCTGGCGGGCGCCGCGCGCGGGCGCGCCGGCGCGCCGTCGCAGCCGACGAAGGCGATGCCGCTCATCAGGCGCCTAGCGGCCGGCGAACACCGGCTCGCGTTTCTCGACGAACGCGCGCGCGGCCTCCCGATGGTCGGCGGTCTGGCCGCAATGGACGTGGTGCGTGGCCTCCAGGTCCAGGCAATCGTCGACTTCGCCGGCCATGGCGCGGTTGAGGTTCTCCTTCATGTAGCGGTAGGCGACGGTCGGTCCGGCCGCGAGGCGGCCGGCGATCTCGCGCGTCTTGGGCTGCAGCTCGTCGGGCTCCACGACCCAGTTGGCGAGCCCGAGCCGCAGCGCCTCCTCGGCGCTGACCCGTTCGGAGAGGAAGTAGAGCTCGCGCGCCTTCGCCGACCCGACCAGCTGCGTCAGGAAGTAGGTCCCGCCGTAGTCGCCGGAGAAGCCGACCCGGGCGAAGGCGGTGGTCATGATGGCGTTCGAAGCCATGATCCGCAGGTCGCAGGCGAGCGCCAGCGAAAGCCCCGCGCCGGCCGCCGCGCCCGGCAGCGCGGCGATTGTCGGCTTCGGCATGCTGAACAGCTTGCCCGCCGTGGCGCGCTGGTTGACCCGCTGGTTGTGGATCGCCTGGTCGATGGAGACCGGCTGGCCGGAGCCGGTGTTGCGGCTGTCCATGCCCTTCACGTCGCCGCCGGCGCAGAACCCCTTGCCGGCGCCGGTCAGGACGACGACCCTCACCTCGGGCGCGAGCTCGGCCCAGGCGAGCTGGGCGGCCAGCGCGTCGTTCATCGGGCCGCTCATGGCGTTGCGCGCCTCGGGGCGGTTGAGGGTGAGCGTGAGCACGCCGCCGTCGAGGTCGGCGAGCAGGTCGTTGGTCCCGGTGTCGATCTTGCCCATGGCTTGGTTTCCTTGCGGCGTTCCTCCTCTAGAGTGATAGGCCGCAAGCTCGGCCCGTAGAAGGGCTCATGCAGGGGAAGCGGACATGATGCGGCTTCGGCAGATCGCCCTCGTCGGCAGCGATCTCGATGCGATCCGGGCGGACATCGTCGCGGTGCTGGGGCTTGGCGAGGCGTATGCCGATCCCGGCGTCGGCAAGTATGGCTTGCGGAACCAGGTCTGGCCGATCGGCGACACCTTCCTGGAGGTGGTCTCGCCGAAGGAGGCCGGCACCACGGCGGGGCGGCTGCTGGACAAGCGCGGCGGCGACGGCGGCTATATGGCGATCTTCCAGACCGACGATCTCGCCAGGGCGCGCGCGCGGATCGCGGCGCAGGGCGTCCGGGTCGCCGACCAGGCCGACCGCAACGGCGCCTCGTTCACCCACCTGCATCCGAAGGACGTGCCGGGCGCGATCGTCTCCATCGACGCCATGGAGCCGCAGGCGCGGTGGGAGTGGGGCGGGCCGCACTGGCGCGAGCACGTGAAGACCGACGTGGCCGCGGAGATCCGCGGCTGCGAGATCCAGACCGACGATCCGGACGCCGTCTCGCAGAAATGGGCGACCGTGCTCGACCGCCCGCGCGAGAAGGCAGACGGCGGCTGGCGCATCGCCGTCGACGGCGGCGAGATCCGCTTCACGGCGCCCGCCGATGGCCGCGGCGAGGGGCTGGGAACCTTCGATGTCGCGGTGCGCGATCCGGAGGCGGTGCGCGCCCGCGCCAAGGCGCGCGGCTGCACGGACGCCGACGGGAACGTCGTGCTCTGCGGGACGCGGGTCCGGCTGGTCCGGGCCTAGAGCGAGCCTCTTTCCATCGCAAGCTCCGCCCGCAGACTCTCCAGATCGCGGCCGATGGTGACGACGGCCAACGTGCGGCCGCCCTTGCGGTAGTCGACGCGGGCGTCGCCGGCGGTGAGGTCGCCGTCGATGCGGGCTTCGTCCCAGCTCTCGGCGTGGCCGACATAGAGGATCGGCGTGTCGTAGTGCTGGCTCCAGAAGAAGGGCGCGGCGTCGAACGGTTCGCGACGGCCCAGCAGGTTGCGCGCCGCGGTCTGCCCCTGACGCTCGGCGACCACCCAGTGCTCGACGCGGATCCGCTCGCCCGAATGCGGATCCGGCCAGCGGGCGATGTCGCCGGCGGCGAACACGCCCGGCCGGCTGGTCTGCAGGAACTCGTCGACCGCGACGCCGCGGTCGATCGCCAGCCCGGCGCGCTCGGCCAGCGCGATGTTCGGCCTGACGCCGACGCCGATCACCACCAGGTCGGCCGCGATGGTCTCCGCATCGGGCAGCAGGACCTGCAGGTCCTGGATCTCCTGGGCGGTCTTGCCCAGGTGGAAGATCACACCCTTTCCCCCGTGCAGCTTGTGGACGAACGCCCCCACCTCGCGCCCCAGGACGCGCTCCATCGGGACCTTCTCGGGCGCGACGACGTGCACCTCCAGGCCGCGCGTGCGCAGGGAGGCGGCGACCTCGAGGCCGATGAAGCTCGCCCCCAGCACCACCGCGCGCTTGGCCTTCTCGGCGGCCTTGATGATCGCGCGGCTGTCGGCGAGCGTGCGCAGGTAGTGGACGTGCGGCTGGTCCGCGCCCGGCAGCGGCAGTCGGACGGGCTCGGCGCCGGTCGCCAGCAGCAGGGCGTCGTAGCCGAACTTGCCGCCGTCGCGGGTGACCACGGCGCGCTCGCCAAGGCCGAGGTCGGTGACATCCGTGGAAAGGCGCAGCTCGACGCCCAGGTCGGCGTAGAACTCCTCGCTGCGCAGCGGGATCCATTCCTCGGGCGCCGAACCGGCCAGGTAATCCTTGGAGAGGTTCGGCCGGTCATAGGGGACTGAGGCGTCGGCGCTGATCATCGTGATCCGGCCGCCGTAGCCTTCCGCCCGCAGGGTCTCCACCGCCGCCGCGGCCGCCGCGCCTCCGCCGACGATCACGATCGATCGCGGCTCGCCGGGCGCCGGCGCACGGCGCGTGGCGGGCGCGGCCTCGAGCCGGCCCGTCACCTGCACGCGCTCGCCCTGCCGCTCCACGCGCCAGCAACCGACCGGATTGAGCGCCGGCGGCCGGAGCGCCCGGCCCGTCCTCAGGCTGAAGCAGGCGTGATGCCAGGGGCAGCGGACGGTGTCGCCGACCAGCAGGCCCTCGGCCAGCGGTCCGCCATAGTGGGTGCAGCTGGCGTCGATGGCGAAGATCTCCTCGCCCTGCCGCACGATCATGACCGGGTCGTCGCCGACGTGGCCGAGCAGCGGCTGACCCTCGGCGAGTTCGCCGAGATCCACGCCCCGCGCCAGGTCCGGCCCGCTGGTTTGCGCTTGCGCCGCCATGATCTCCCTCTCCGCGTTCCGTTAGACGAGAGGGGGCGCAGCATGTTCCCGCGCGGCCGGGCTTCCAAGGCCCATGTGCGCCGAGGCGGCCCTCGACCCGATGCGCGGCGGCGGATAAGCCTTGGCCGGCGGGGACATGGCGGAACTGGCAGACGCAAGCGACTTAAAATCGCTCGGGCATCGCCCGTCCGGGTTCAAATCCCGGTGTCCCCACCAGCTTTTGCAGCGTTTCGACGCGCGAGCAGAAGCGCGGTCGTGCCGGTGAGAACGGTCACGATGGACTCCGGGGCCAGGAGCTTGGCGGCGTCGCCCACCACCCCGTCGTTTGCGGCGCTCGCGAGCCGGATCGCGAGCACGACGCCCGTTACGCCGGCTGCGAGCTTGAGGCCCGCCAGGGTCCGTGCGGGCGAGGCGGCGCAGTAGAGCAGGGCCGCAGCGACGCCCAGCGGGAAGCCGCCGACCCCCGCCCTGAGGTTGGTGCGCGCCACGGCTGCCGCGAACCGGTAGCCGGACTCGGCGCCCGCCGCTTCGGGGTCCAGGACGAATTTCGAGCCGATCAGCACATAGAGGAGACCGGCCGCCAGCAGCATCAGGCGGGCCATCCAGCCGGCGCGGTCTTGAGCCGTGGCGCGCATCCTCAGTCCGCCGGCGCGAACATGTTGATGAGGTTGCCGTCGGGGTCGCGGAACACGATCACTCGGTTGCCCCAGGGCATGACCGTCGGCGCCATGACCCAATCGGCGACGATGGGCCTCAGGCGCTCGTACTCTGCGTCTACGTCGGCCACCTCGAAGTCGAGGATGGCCGAGCGGTTCTGGGCCGGGGCGACCACGCCCTCGCCGTACACACGCCCGGCCTGGCCTCCGGCGATGGCGAGTCCCTGCGCGGGACTGGCGAACTCGACGTAGGCATCCGTGGCCACGCCCTTAGAGGCGCCGGTCACGGCCTCGTAAAACGCCGTCAGCCGCGGTACATCGGACGTCACGAGCCGGGTCTGCTGCAGTCGCATGACATGCCTCCTGGTTGATATACGATACGGTATCGTATCGTTATTGGAGCCGTCAATCCTTGGCGATCGACAATCCGAACCGCGTTGACGAAAGAGTGCGCCGCTCCAAGCAGGCCGTTATGGCGGCGACTTTCGGCCTGCTGACCGAAGCTGGCCTGGGCGGGGTGAGCGTCGATGAGGTCTCGCGACGCTCGGGTGTAGCGAAGACCACCATCTATCGCCACTGGCCCACACGCGCGGCCCTGCTGCTCGACGCGTGCTCCCAGCTCACCGCACGGCCCGAGGCGCCCGATACCGGCAGCGTCGCGGGCGATCTGGCCGCGCTCGCGGAATCCATCGCCGACCGACTCACGGGACGCTGGTCGTCCGTCCTGCCCTCCGTGATCGACGCCGCCGAACGCGATCCGGAGCTGGCGGCCCTGCACGCCAGGCTGCACGACGAGATGATGGCCGCCTTCCACGAGGTCGTCGGCCGCGCCCAGGCGAAAGGCGAGCTCCCCAAGGACGTTGCGGCCTCGGACCTGATCGGGGCGATCATGGGGCCCTTGTTCTATCGCCGCTGGTTCAGCCGCGAGCCGCTGACGCGCGAGGCCGCCCGGACGATTGCGGATCGGGCCCTGCGAGGTCTGTAGCCACGCGCGCCCGGCGCCGGCCGAACCACATCCGCCGGATCAGTCCATCCCTGAGGACGAACTGGTGATAGCCCACGGCCGACAAATGCAGGCCGATCACGAGCATCAATCCGCGCGAGATCCAGAAGTGGACCGACCGGATAGGGTAGATCCACAGCGAGGGCGGCAGGCGCCCGCGCCCGCCGTAGATGATGTCGAACAGGCCAGCCTGCAGGGCCATGGTCAGCCCGCTCAGGGTCATCCCGAGAATGAGAAGGTAGAGCAGGGCGTGGGCGAGCGGGCGGATGCGGTCGAAGGCCTCGAGCCCCGCGCTCTGCGGCGCGGGCCGGGCGGTCGTCTGTCGGGTGATGAATCGGCCGGCGAGCAGGACGAGGATGGCGACGCCGCCCGCCATGTGGGCGCGCAAGGCCTCGATCTTCATCGGATCGGTGTTGGCGAGCGGCGCCATCTTGAGCGCGCCGAGCGCCAGGGTGGCGATGACCAGCAACGCCATCAGCCAGTGCAGGCCGACGAGAAGAGGGTGGTAGCGGCGGACCGGGGACACGGGACGGCTCCCATTTTAGGAAACGATACCGTAGCGTGTCATTTGTTCATCGACGCGTCGAGCGGAAGTTTCAGCCGTCTGGCAGAGCTCCCCCGCCGGAGTCGCGGACATCAGGCCGTTTCGGACGCGAACCCGATCCGCTCGTGTGGGCCGGGTCCGCGTCCGTCGGCGAGCTAGTGCGCCGTCTGAGAGTGCTGGCCGCCTTCGCGGGAGATGCCGGACAGCGCTTCGCCCGTGCGCTGCGGCCGCTCGCCCTTCGACAGATCGCCCAGGGAGATGATGCCGACCAGGCGCTTTTCGCGGCTCAGCACCGGCATGCGGCGGATCTGCTGCTCGCCCATCATCTGCAGGGCGTCGTCGGCGTCGTCGTCTTCGAAGCAGTAGCGGATCTCGCCGCTCATCACCTCGCGCACCTTGGCGTCGGGTCCCAGGCCCTTGGCGAGACCGCGGATCGCCATGTCGCGGTCGGTGACCATCCCGGCCAGCCTGTCGTTCTCCTCGACAGGCAGGGCGCCGGTGCCGCAGTCCGACATCATCTTCGCCGCCTCGTGCAGCGACATGTCGGGCCGGGCGAGCTGGACGTCGCGGGTCATGCAGTCAGAGATCTTCATCGATGCCTCCGTCGAGCTGATGGCGTCCCCCGGCGTTCGGCGCCTCAACCGCAGCCCGGCACGGTGGGTTCCTTGCGGCGCGGCTCACAATCCGAAGGGATAGGTGTCCTCCGCGCCAGCGCGCGCCCTGGTGACCAGCGGCGTCACCGCGTGGGTCTCGTCGAACCAGACGTAGGCGTCGAACTGCTGCGGCAGCGAGCAGGCCGCGTAGTGGCTCCAGCGTTCGGTCTCCGGCCGGTAGATCACCCCGATGAACCGCTCGAGCCGGGGGCTGAGCAGGCGGACGCGCAGCGGGTCGTGCACCCCGTCGCGCAGATCGAGGAGGAAGCGGCTGACGCCGGCGTCGTGCGCCATGCGCTCGTAGGAGTCTTCCAGCGACGGGCTCACCCGCCTGACCTGCATCGGCTCGTCCCAGTCCTCGGCGCAGGCCACCGTGCCCGAATGCGTCCCGAAGCCGATCAGGGCGGCGTCGAGCCCGAACCGCTCGCGGCAGAGCTGGCCGATGTTCAGCTCCTCGCGCTCGATCCCCATTTCGGTCTTCGAGGCGTCGCCGATGTGCGAGTTGTGGGCCCAGACCACGGCCCTGGCGTCCGGTCCCTTGGCGTCCAGCAGGCTGCAGAGCGTCTCGAACATGTGCGTGTCACGCAGGTTCCAGCTCTCGGCCGAGCCGTAGTACATGGCCCGGTAATAGGCCTCGGCGTTCTTCACGAGCCGCGCGTTGCCTTCAGCGTCGAGGAAGCGCTCGCCATCGGCGCGGGCATATTCCATCCGGTTTTCAAGCAGTTCCCGCAAGGTCTTGATGACGCCTTCCTCGCAGGCCCGGTAGCCTGACGAGAGCGCCAGCCGGCCGTAGGTTTGCGGCTCCTTGGCCCAGGGCGTCAGGCAGGCGTAGCGCGACCGCGCGATCCTGCCCGCCGCGGGGTCGACCCGGTCGAGGTAGTCCAGGACGGCTCGGATCGAGGCGGAGAGGTTGTAGAGGTCGAGGCCGTAGAACCCGCAGCGGTCCGCCGCGGGGCGGGCCAGGTTCCATTCGCGCAACCCTTCGATGAAGGCCTCGACGTCGGTGTTGCGCCACATCCAGGTCGGGAAGCGGCGGAACGGCGGCTCGTCGTGCCTCGGGGCGGGGACGCCGCGAACATAGCGGTCGATGTGCGCGGCGTCCGGCCAGTCCGCCTCGACGGCGACGATGCGGAAGCCGTGCGTCTCGACCAGGCGTCGCGTGATCGCCGCCCGCGCCCGGTAGAACTCCGAGGTCCCGTGGCTCGCCTCGCCGAGCAGCACGACCTTGGCCTGGGCGAAGCGGTCGATCAGCGCGCCGAACGCCGGATCGTGCAGCTCGGGCAGGGGCTCGGCGGCGGCGCGGATCATCTCCGGAAGCGAGACCGGGCGGGCGGGCTCGCGGAAGCTGCGAGGTTCGGGCATGGGCGGCCGCGCCGGCGTCTCCGAGGCCCAGCCCTCGTCGCCGATCAGCGGCACGAAGACGACCTCGCCCAGGTCCTCCACTGCGAATTGGTCCTCGGAAGTGCGGGTCATCTTGATCAGCCGCTGCCGCCGCGGCTCCGCCCCCACGGGCATCACCAGCCGGCCGCCGATCGCCAGCTGGGCCTGCAAGGCCGCGGGGACGGCCGGTCCGCCGGCCGCCGCCAGGATGGCCTCGAACGGCGCCGCTTCGGGCCAGCCGCGAGTGCCATCGCCGGTCTTCAGGTGCACATTGTGATAGCCCAGCCGGTCGAGGCGGCCCTGGGCGAGCCGGGTGAGCTCCTCGTGCCGCTCGATCGCATAGACGTCCTCGGCGATGCGGCTCATCACGGCGGCGGCGTAGCCGGAGCCCGCGCCCACCTCCAGCACCCGCTCGCCCGGCCGAACGCGGGCCGCCTCGATCATCAGGCCGACGATGAACGGCTGGGATATGGTCTGGTCTGCCTCGATGGGGAGCGGCGAGTCCTCGTAGGCGAACTCCTCCATGCCGCTCGGCACGAAGGCTTCGCGTGGGACCTCGCCCATCGCCTCCAGGACAGAGCTGTCATGGACGCCCCGCGCGGCGACCTGCCGCTCCACCATCCGCTGACGGGCGCGGGCGAAGTCGAGCATCTGAACCGTCTCCGTTCAGTCCCGACCTCTTTAACGCGATCGCGGGAGAGGGCCTTTGCGACGCATCAAATCGACTTCGGCCGATGCATGGTCCCCTCCTCCAGCGAGGAGGAGGGGACCCGCAAGCTACGCCGTCGGCCGTTGCTCGCCCTGATCCCGGCTCGTCCGGCCCTCGCCATCCACGGCCGCGGGATAGCGGTAGCCCTGGCCCTGGCCGTTCGCGGCGGCCAGCTGGCGTTCGGCGAACGCCCAGTTGGCGATCTCGCCCACCCAGCCGTTCAGGAATCCCGCACGGTCGTTCTTGTAGTCCAGGTAGTAGGCGTGCTCCCAGAGGTCGCAGACCAGCAGCGGGAACAGGCCGTCGCGCACGAGGATGTCGTCGGCGTCGTGGGTGGAGACCACCTTCAGCCCCTCCGAGCCGGTGACCAGCCACACCCAGCCCGAGGCGAAGTGGCTCGCCCCGGCCTCCACGAACGCCTTCTTGAACGCCTCCAGGCCGCCGAACGCCTGGTCGAGCGCCGAGGCGAGGCCGCCCGAGGGGCGCGCCTTCTGCGGGGTCATGCAGTTCCAGAAGAAGGCGTGGTTCCAGGCCTGGGCCGCGTTGTTGAACAGGCCCTGGTCGCCGCGCCGCTTGGCTTCGCGGACCACGTCTTCCAGCGAGCGTCCCTCCAGCCCGGCCTTCTGCGCCAGGGTGTTGGTTTTCTCCACGTAGGCCTTGTGGTGCTTGTCGTGGTGGACGCGCAGCGTCTCCGCCGACAGGGTCGGCGAGAGCGCGTCGTAGCCATAGGGAAGCTCGGGAAGGATGAACATCGCTGGACCTCATTTACTGATGACAGCGGTTGCTGTCGGCCCCCGCCCACGCCCTTGCAACCGGCGGCCCTGAGCGCCTGTTCCGGGCGACGTCGTCGATTGCGCGGCGCTACTGCGCCGCCTGCTCCTGGGCGTAGCCCAACAGCTCGTTCAGCCGCTCCAGGAGCACGATGGCGCTCTCCGGGATCACCGTGCCGGGCGTGAAGATGGCGGCGACGCCCATGTCCTGCAGCGCCTTGAAGTC
>NZ_JAICYI010000086.1 GCF_025934275.1 Phenylobacterium sp. | reverse complement strand
GCTGGCGGAACGCCTGCCCGGCATCTCCGAATCCGCGCGCATTTTCGCCAATGTCGACGTGACGCGAGAGCCGATCCCGATCCTGCCGACCGTGCATTACAACATGGGCGGCATCCCCACGAACTTCTATTCCGAGGTGGTCACCAAGACGGGCAAGAACCCCGACGAGGTGGTGCCCGGGCTGATGGCGGTGGGCGAGGCGGCCTGCGTCTCGGTGCACGGCGCGAACCGGCTCGGCTCGAACTCGCTCATCGACCTGGTGGTGTTCGGCCGCTCGGCGGCGCTGCGGGCCGCCGAGGTGCTGAAGTCAGGCGACAAGCAGCCCGAGCTGAAGCCCGCCATGACCGAGGGCCACCTCGCCCGCTTCGACCGGTTCCGCCATGCGGACGGCGACACGCCGACGGCGGCGCTGCGGCTGGAGATGCAGCACTCAATGCAGGAGGACGCCGCGGTCTTCCGCACCGGCGACAGCCTGAAGTCCGGCGTCAAGCGCCTGCAGGCGGTGCACGACAAGCGCGCCGACCTGCGGGTCTCCGACCGCGGCCTGATCTGGAACACCGACCTGATGGAGACCCTCGAGCTCGACAACCTGATCGGCCAGGCGACGGTGACCGTGAACGGCGCGCTCAACCGCACCGAGAGCCGCGGCGCCCACGCCCGCGAGGACTTCCCCGAGCGCGACGACAAGGGCTGGATGAAGCATACGCTGGCCTGGTTCGACGACGCCTCGGGCAAGGTGAGGATCGACTATCGTCCGGTGCACGCCTTCACCATGACCAACGACATCGCCTACATGCCGCCGAAGGCGCGGGTGTACTGAGCGAGAGGGACACCCGATGGTTCAGCTCACCCTTCCGAAGAACTCGCAGGTCCAGACGGGCCGTCACCATCCGGCGCCGGAGGGCGCCAAGCGGACCAAGGCCTTCCGCGTCTACCGCTACGATCCGGAGGAGCCCGGCAATCCGCGCTGGGACACCTACGACGTCGACGTCGACGCCTGCGGGCCAATGGTGCTCGACGTGCTGCTGCACATCAAGAACACCATGGACGCGACGCTGGCGTTCCGGCGCTCGTGCCGGGAGGGCGTCTGCGGCTCCTGCGCCATGAACATCGGCGGGCGCAATACGCTGGCCTGCACGCACGGCTGGGAGGACGTCCCGGGCAAGGACGTCCAGGTGAGCCCCCTGCCGCACATGCCGGTGGTGAAGGACCTGGTGCCGGACCTGACGCTGTTCTACGCCCAGTACGCCTCGATCGAGCCCTGGCTGCACACCGACACGCCCGAGCCGCAGAAGGAGTGGATCCAGAGCCCCGAGGACCGCGCCAAGCTGGACGGCCTCTACGAGTGCATCCTGTGCGCCTGCTGCACGACCTCCTGTCCCAGCTACTGGTGGAACGGCGAGAAGTATCTGGGGCCGGCCACCCTGCTGCAGGCCTACCGCTGGCTGATCGATTCCCGCGACGAGGCCACGGGCGAGCGGCTGGACGCCCTGGAAGACCCCTTCAAGCTCTACCGCTGTCACACGATCATGAACTGCGCCCAGGTCTGCCCCAAGGGCCTCAACCCCGCCAAGGCCATCGCCGAAATCAAGAAGATGCTCGTCGAGCGGGTGGTCTGACCTCAGGGTTGGAAACCCGCACGCCTCAGGTCCTGCCCTGATCCGCACGCCGGCGGGCGACGTCCAGGCTCCAGCTCTGTCGGAGGCCGGCCGGCTTCAAGAGCGCCGCCAAGGAGAAGCGCAACGTCCCCTGAGGCGCCGCGAGGTCGGGACCGGCCGCGCCGCCGCTAGTTGCGGCGCGGGATCACCACCGGCAGGGTCTCGTAGCCCTTCACGAACACCGAATGGGTGCGGGTGGGCTCGGCCGCCAGCACCACTTCGGGAAAACGCTTGAGGATCTCCTCCCAGATGATGGTGAGCTGCAGCTCCGCCAGGCGGTTGCCGACGCAGCGATGGATGCCGAAGCCGAACGACAGGTGCGTGCGCGGCCGCGCGCGGTCGATGATGTAGCTGTACGGATCGGCGATGATGTCGTCGTCGCGGTTGCCGGAGACGTACCACATGGCGACCCGGTCGCCGGCCCTGATGGTCTTGCCGCCGATCTCGTGGTCGGCGAGGGCGGTGCGGGCCATGTGGGCGAGCGGCGTCTGCCAGCGGATGGTCTCGGAGACCATCGAGGGGACGAGGGCCGGGTTCTCGCGCAGCTTGCGGTACTGCTCGGGGTTCTTGTTCAGCGCATAGACCGAGCCGGAGATGGTGTTCCGGGTGGTGTCGTTGCCGCCGATGATCAGCAGCACCACGTTGCCGTGGTACTCGAGCGGCTCCATGTTCCGCGTCGCCTCGCCGTGCGCCATCATCGAGACCAGGTCGAACTTCGGCTCGGCGTTGACCCGCTCGTTCCATAGCTGGTTGAAGGCGCTGAAGCAGGCCTCCGCCTCCTCGCGCTTGTGCTCCCAGCTCTTGGCCGGACCGTGGCCGGGCGCATTGGTGAACATGTCGGACCAGTAGGTGAGCTTGCGGCGGTCCTCGAACGGGAAGTCGAAGAGCGTGGCCAGCGTCATCGCCGTCAGCTCCTTCGAGACCAGGTCCACCCAGTCGAACTCCTCGCCGATCGGCAGGCCGTCGAGGATCAGGCCCGCCCGCTCGCGGATCACCGGCGCCATCTTGGCGAGGTTCGCAGGCGCGACCGCCGGGCTCACGGTCTTGCGCTGCTCGTCGTGCTTCGGCGGATCCATGGAGATGAAGTTCGGCCGCCGCGGCCGGCTGTCGGCCTCGGCCTTGGCCTCGAGGCTCTGCAGCACGATGCCGTCGGCCGAGGAGAACACCTGGTGATTGGTGTCGATCGCCATGATGTCGTTGTATCGGCTGACCGACCAGTAGGGGCCGTATGCGCTCTCCGCCGTAAAGTGGATCGGATCCTCTTGCCTCAGGCGATCGAAGATCGGCCACATGGCGTCGCTCGCGAACAGGTCCGGCTGGGCCGGGTTGAGGGCCTCGACGGGAACGCTCCACGCCTCGGCGGCCGCCGCTTGCTTGAAATCCACCGATCCGTCGTCCATGGAGCGCCTCCGGATGATCCAGGTCGCAGCGCCGGGAGGCGCCGTGATTCACTGCAATGGGGCCTGTCCAAGCGCCGTTTCGCAAGCCCTATTGCGAATCCGCTCTCGCCAGCGGCGGGAGCCTGTTAAATTGACGGGGGCGTCACTTTTGGGCATCGGAAAGGCATGAGCGAGGCGGACGCACATGTGGTGATCCTCGGCGCGGGGCATGCCGGCGGCACGCTGGCGGCGCTGCTTCGCCAGTACGGCTTCGCGGGCCCGATCACCATGATCGGCGAGGAGCCGATCCCGCCCTACCAGCGGCCGCCGTTGTCCAAGGCCTGGCTGAAGGGCGAGGCGGACGCCGACTCCCTGGCCCTGAAGCCGCTGGAGTTCTATCGCGAGCAGGCGATCGACTTCCGCCCCGGCAAGCGCGCCCTCGCGCTCGACCGCGGCGCCAAGCGCGTGCGGCTCGACGACGACAGCGAGGTTTCCTACGACATCCTGGTGCTCGCCACCGGCGCCCGGCCGATCGCCCTTTCGCTCCCCGGCGCCGAGCTGAAGGGCGTGATGTTCCTCAGGACCGCCGCGGACGCCGAACGCCTGAAGGCGAGCATCGGCCCGGGCAAGCGGCTGGCGGTGGTCGGCGGCGGCTACATCGGCCTGGAGGTCGCCGCCTCCGGCCGCGCGCTCGGGGCCGAAGTGGTCGTCCTCGAAAAGGAGGCGCGGCTCCTGGCCCGGGTGGCCAATCCGACGCTGTCGGCCTTCTTCAAGGGCTACCACGAGGCTCGCGGCGTCACCTTCGAGCTGGGCTGCAGCGTGGTGGGCTTCGAGGGCGAGGGCGGCCACGTCGCGGGCGTGAGGCTCGCCGATGGCCGCGTCGTGGCCTGCGATGCGGTGGTGGTGGGCGTCGGCGCCCATCCGAACCAGGAGATCGCCGCCGAAGCCGGGCTCGAGTGCGCGCGCGGCGTGGTGGTCGACCTCGCGGCCCGGACCTCGGATCCGAACGTGTTCGCGATCGGCGACGTCACCCATCGGCCGATGCCGATCTACGACCGCATGTTCCGCCCTGAGAGTGTGCCCTCGGCGCTGGAGCAGGCCAAGCAGGCGGCCTGCGCCATCACCGGGCGGCCGGCGCCGGCGCCCGAGGCGCCCTGGAACTGGTCGGACCAGTACGACATCAAGCTGCAGATCGCCGGATTGCCGTTCGACGCCGATGAGGTGGTGGTGCGCGGCGACCCGGCGAGCGCCAGGTTCGCGGTCTTCCACCTGAAGGGCGACCAGCTGCAGTCGGTGGAGGCGATCAACGCGCCGCCGGAATTCATGATGGGCAAGCAGCTGATCCTGAGCCGCAGGGCCGTCGACAAGCAGAAGCTTGCCGATCCCTCCGTTTCCATGAAAGAGGTCGCCGCCTGATGGCGTTCAGCAAAAGCGGGAACCGGTTTTGCGCCCGGAATGCGCATCAAACCTTTTCAATCGAGAGCTGGATTCGATCTGATCGGGTCCAGCGCTAGGGGCGGGCGTAAGAGAGCACCATGGCGAAGATCACCTACATCGAGCACGACGGGACCGAGCACGTCGTCGACGTGAAGAATGGCCTGTCGGTCATGGAAGGCGCGGTGAAGAACAACATCCCCGGCATCGACGCCGACTGCGGCGGCGCCTGCGCCTGCGCCACCTGCCACGTCTATGTGGACCCCGCGTGGCTGGACAAGACCGGCGACAAATCGGCGATGGAGGAATCCATGCTCGACTTCGCCGAGAGCGTCGAGGACAACAGCCGCCTCTCCTGCCAGATCAAGGTCTCGGACGCGCTCGACGGCATGGTCGTGCGCATGCCGGAGAGCCAGCACTAGGACCACTCGCCCTGAGGAGCCGCATGAAGACCAGCGCCGCCACCCAGAGCGAGTCACCGTCGCGGCTGATCGACGATCGCATCCGCGAGCTGGGCGACTGGCGGGGCGAGACTCTGGCCCGCGTTCGCGCGCTGATCCGCGAGGCCGACCCGGAGGTGGTCGAGGAGTGGAAGTGGCGGGGCGTTCCGGTGTGGTCTCACGACGGCGTCATCTGCACTGGCGAGACCTACAAGCAGGTGGTGAAGCTGACCTTCCTCAAGGGCGCCTCGCTTGCGGACCCGGCGGGCCTGTTCAACTCCAGCCTGGAGGGGAACGCCCGGCGCGCCATCGACATCCGCGAGGGCGAGGCGCTCGACGCCACGGCGTTCAAGGCGCTGGTTCGCGCGGCCGCGACGCTGAACGCATCGAAGGCGCGATGATCGGCCACGGCGGCGGAATGCTTTGACGACTCGGCGGGGTCAGCCAAGCTACTATGGCCACGGGCTCTCCCGCTCGTCTCCGCCTGGAACCTTGCATGAGTCCGTCAGATTCCGATCGCGAACCGACCGACGCGCCGCCCTTGCGGATCGACCGGCGCTCGGAGCCCAGGACGCCGACCAACACCCCGGCGCGGCTGTTCTACGGCGACGGCTTCGCGCGGTGGATCGACTGCATCGTCATGGATCGCAGCACCAGCGGAGCGAAGGTCCAGGTGCCCGCCATCTTCCAGTTGCCCTCGCGACTGATCCTGCTCGATTACCGGGAAGGCGTCGCCTACATGGCGCGGCGGCGCTGGCGCAAGGGCGATCTCGGCGGGTTGCGGCTCGAGTCGCGGCACGAGCTCCGCGCCCTGCAGGGCCCCGGCCTGGAGGCGGTGCGCGAGGCCTGGCAAGCCCTGGAGAAGGGCATGCGCGCCTCGGATGGAGCGGATTAGGGCGAGGCGGCCAAGACCGACCCGGCGATGGCCGATGGGGTCACGGCGGCGCTGCGTCGGAAGATCGCGTGACGACTCCGTGACCTCGGATGCTAGGCCAGCCTCAGCTCCGGCTGGGCGGCCGCGGCCTGGGCTTCCTCCGGCAGGTGGCAGGTGAAGGCGGCGCCCGCGCCCGGCTCGCTCTCCAACGCGACCCAGCCGCCGTGCAGCTCGGTGAGCGCCTTGACCAGCGCCAGGGCCAACCCCGGACCGCCCCGCTCGCGGCCGATGAAGCGGTCGAAGATGTGCGCCTGGACGTGGAAGGGGATTCCCCGCCCGGTGTCGGTGACGGTGAGCTGCACCTCGCCCAGGCCCTTCTTCACCGCGACCGTGACGCTCCCCTCGGGCGGCGTCTGGGCGAGGGCGTTGGCCACCAGGTGATCGAGGATTTGGGCGAGCCGCCGGGCGTCGCCGCGGATCAGGCCGACGTCGTCCGAGGCTTCGACGTCGAGCCTCACGCGGGCCGTCTCCGCGGCGGCGCCCCAGCGCGCGGCGCCGCTCTCGAGGAGCTGGGCCACGCGCACCTCCTCCAGGTCCAGCGCCATCTCGCCGGCGTCGATCTGGGCCATATCGAGCACGTCGTCGATGGAGCGGGCGAGCTGGGTGGCCGCGGCCTTGACGGCGGCGGCGTACTGCCGGCCGCGGTCGGAAACGATCTCGCCCTCGAGTAGCTCGGAGTAGCCGATGATCGTGGTGAGCGGCGTGCGCAGCTCGTAGGAGACATTGCCCACGAAATCCCGCTTCAGCCTCTCGGCTTCGGCGAGCGCCGCCTCGCGGTCGGCCAGCGCGCTCTCCAGGCGGCGCGCATCGGTGACGTCGGTGAAGGCGATCAGCGTCGCCCCGTCCGGCAGCGGCCGCGACTGGTAGGCGACCGTGCGGGAATCCGCGGTCCGGGTCTCCCCGGCCATCGGCGCGCGCGCGGAGGGGTCGGGGTCGGCCACCCGGCCCTTGAGCTCGCGCCAGAAGCTGCGGTCGTGGAGCTTGGGCACGCAGAGCTCGACCACGCCCTCGAAATCGCCGGCCGCCTCCAGCTGGGCGGGCGCGATGTTCCAGAACGCGGCGAAGGCGTCGTTGGAGAGCCGCAGCCGCCCGTCCGAGCCGAACACGGCGACCGCGTCGGAAAGCTTGTCGAGCGTCGCCTGCTGCACCTCGATGAGGGCGTTGTACTGCGCCTTCAGCTTCAGCTCGCCGGTGATGTCGGAGAACAGCAGCAGGATGCCGCCCATCGGGTGCGGCTGGCGCACGACCTTCAGGGTGCGGCCGTCCGGCAGGCTCCAGAGGTCGTCGGCCGCCGGGCCGAGTTGTTCGTAGCGGGCGAGCTCGCCGGCCTTCCACTTCGCGTAATCGGCGGTCTCCGGCAGCCGGCGGCGCTGGCGCAGGCGGTCGAGCACCTCGCCGTGGGACGGCCGGTCGGCGAGCCAGGCGGGCTCCAGGCCCCACAGCTCGGCGAAGGCGGCGTTGTGGAAGATCAGCCGCTTGCCCTCGCCGAAGATCGCGACCGCCTCGGCGATGTGGTTCAGCGTCTCGTCGTGCGCCTCGACGTTGCGCTTGAGGGTCTCGCGGGTCTCCTCCAGTTCGGTGACGTCCTCGGTCCAGACCCCGACGCCGCCGCCCTCCAGCGGCTGGGCCGTCACCCGGAACGCCCTGCGGCGGCCGCCGACCGTGGCCCAGCGCACCGCCTCGCGGACCCGGGCGAGATTGGCCGCTTCGCTGGCCAGCGCATCGGCGCCGCGGTCGAAGGCGAGCCCCCGCGCCGCCGCGTCGTCCAGGTCGCGGGCGTCGACGGCCTGCAGCCAGGCGGCGTTGACCCAGACCGGCGAGCCGTCGGCCGCGGCGATCCAGGCCGGGCTGGCGCGCGCGTCGAGAAACGCCGCGAACCGGGGCGCAGTCGGCAGCCCCGCATCCTCGCCCATCGCCGCGGAGAGCCGCAGCCAGGCCAGGGCGCCCGTCGCGCGCCCTTCGACGGCCACCAGCCCCGCCTCGCCGCGCACCTCGAAGGCGCAGGCCTCGCCGCGCTCGAACAGCGCCCGAAGCCGCCGCGCATGGTCCGGATCGGCGCGCATGAGGGCGTTGACGATGGCCTGCGGCTCGGCCGACTCGACCGAAAGCACGCGGGCGCAGACGCCCAGCGACTCCTCGCCCGACGCCAGCATGGCCTGGCCGTCCTCCACCGCCAGCAGGGCGGAATCGAACGCTTCGGCGGAGGCCTGGGCGGCGTCGGCGCGGCCCTCGATCTCGGCGAGCTCGACGCGGAGGGCCGCGATCTGGGCGGCGGCCTGCCGACGCTGCGCGAGCGCCCAGAGCACGGCGCAGATCGCCAGCGACACCGCGCCTGCAGCCGCCGCCAGGATCAGTTCGTGCGCACCCATCCCCGCGTCCTGCGAATCACCCGCATGGAGACTAAGCCCAGCCGCGCCCCGCCGCATCCGCGGCGCATTTTCGCTATATGTGCTGGCGAGACGCATGATGGCGGCGATGACGATCCTCTATCCGGTGGCGGCCAATGCGGAGCAGGCGCTCTCGCGCCCCTTGGGCCGGGCGGCCCGGGAACGCGAGGCGCGAACGCTGGCCGGAGAGCCGGTGACCTTCGCGACCGAGCCCGTCGGGCCGGGCTTCGCGAACCGCGAGGCGGCGCTGGCGGCCTATCGCGAGCGGGTGGAGGCCGCCGAGCCCGACGACCGGTATTGCCAGCTGATCGAGCGGATCGCCGCCGAGCCAGGCAAGCCTGCCCGGCTCGCGCCCGTGAAGCCCACGTTCGAGGACGGCCGCCGCTGGCCCGCGCCGCCGGCGAGCCCGCCGAAGACCGTCTGGCGGCTGATGGTCTCCTACTGGCGGCCGCAGAGCGCCGCCGCGGCCGAGGCGCCGCAGGCGCGGGTGGCGCGCAAGGCGGCTGGCGACGTCGATCGCGAGACGCTGAACGCCATGGCCCGCGCGCCGCTGCGGCCGGTCGAGCCCCAGCAGCCGCTGGATATCGGCCTGTTCGAGACCCGCCTGCCCGAGGCCCCGCACATTGTGGTGCCCGATGACTGACCGGGCCGGCGCCGGCCGCGCCCCCTCGCTCGACGACTTCGCCGCTCTCGCCGAGGCCGCCTTCCAGGCGCTGCCCGAGGCGTTCCGGCGGATGACCGGGGCGGTGCTGTTCCGCGTCGAGGACTTCGCGCCCGACGAGGTGCTGGACGAGCTCGGGATCGACGATCCATTCGAGCTCACCGGACTCTATCAGGGCGTCGACCTCACCCGCCGCTCGATGTTCGATCCTGCGCCGCAGCCCTCGGCCGTCTTCCTGTATCGCCGCCCGATCCTCGACGAATGGGCGGCGCACGGTGAGATCACCCTTGAGGAGCTGATCGCCCACGTCCTGGTCCACGAGATCGGCCATCACTTCGGCCTCTCCGACGCGCAGATCGAGGCGATCGAGGCGGCGGAGCGCTAGCCGCAGAACGTGACGCCCCCGTCATCTTTCTTGACGCGGTCGCCGCAAGGGTTATCTTTACCCCGTCAAGATAGAACGCCTCCCAGCGCCTCAGGAGACCCGTATGGCCGACGGCAACATCACCAAGGATATCCTCTACGACGCGGTCGCCCCCGACGACTTCGAGTCGATGCTGGAGCTGGACCGGTACAACGCCCGATCGACCGCGTTCGACAAGATCATCTCGGCCACCCACGACCACTTCTGGGATCCCCTCGATCCCAAGTACATCGACTTCTCCGAGCCGTTCGACATGGCCTCGACCATGATCCTGCCGGAGAAGATGATCGGCCCGCTGCAGCTCGACTACGTCAACCAGACGCTGGGCTCCGAGGCGCGCCGGATCGCCTTCGCCAACGCCTCGACGCTTCGGACCTTCTCCTCGATCCTGCACGGCGAGCAGGGCGCGCTGAACCTCTCGGCCAGCCTCTGCCATGTGCTGAAGGACCAGGGCGCGCAGGAATACGCGGCCAACCAGACCCGCGAGGAGGCCCGCCACGTCACCGCCTTCGCCCG
>NZ_JAICYI010000006.1 GCF_025934275.1 Phenylobacterium sp. | reverse complement strand
GGCTGCGACGTGGGCTTCATCAGATAGGCCGCCATCAGCGGGGTGAGCAGGCGCGCCACCAACAGCGAGAAGAGCACGGCCACCGAAACGGTGAGGCCGAACTCCTTGAAGAACTGGCCGGCCATGCCCTTCATGAAGCTCACCGGCGTGAAGACCACGACGATCGCCATGGTGGTCGCCACCACCGCCAGCCCGATGGCGTCGGCGCCTTCCATGGCCGCCTGGAAGGGCCTGATCCCGGTCGCGACGCGCTTCTCGATGTTCTCGATCTCGACGATGGCGTCGTCGACCAGGATGCCGATCACCAGGGTGAGCGCGAGCAGGGTCACCACATTCAGCGAGAAGCCGAACGCGCTCATCACGAAGAAGGTCGGGATCAGCGACACCGGCATGGCGATCGCCGCGATCGCCGTCGCCCGCCAGTCCCTGAGGAACAGGAAGACCACGAGGGCCGCCAGGGCCATGCCCTCGGCCAGCACGTGCAAGGTCGCCTGGTAGCTCGCCCGCGTCTCGTCGACCGAAGAGAAGATCTTGGCGAAGGCGAGGCCCTGGCCCGGGCGGGCGATCGGCGTGAACTTCACCCCGGGATGGGTCGCCGCGAGCTTGGTGAGCGCCGCCTTGACCTCGTTCTCGACGGTGACGTCGCTGGAATCCTTGGTCTTCGACAGGTTGAAGCCGACCACCGGACGTCCGTTCAGGCGGGCGAAGCCGCGCGCTTCCGAAGCTCCGTCGCCGATGTCGGCCACGTCGGTGAGCTTCACATAGCGGTTGGTCCCGGTCGGGATGGTGAGGTCGCGCAGCGCCTGGATCGTCTTCACCGATCCCAGGACCCTCAGCGTCTGCTCCTGGCCACCGACATTGAGCCGGCCGCCGGGGGCGTCGACGGAGACGGAACGCAGGGCGTTGTTCACCTGCGGCGCGGTGAGGCCGCGGGCGTTCATCCGCTCCGGATCCAGGATGACGTTGATCTCGCGGGTCACCCCGCCGACGCGCGAGACGTCGGCCACGCCGGCCAGCGCCTGCAGGGTCTGGCTCACCGTGTCGTCCACGAACCAGGAGAGGTCCTGGTCGCTCATGCCGGGCGCGGCGACGGCGTAGGTCAGGATCGGCCGGTCCTCGATCTCCACCCGCTGGACGACCGGCTCGTCGATATCCCGCGGCAGCTGGGCCCGCACCTGGGCCACCCGCTGGCGGACCTCGTCGGTCTTCTTCTGCAGGTCCTCGCCGAGCTCGAACTCCATCGAGGTGGTGGAGACGCCCTCGGTCACCGTCGACTGGATATTCCGGACGTTGGCGATGCCGGACATGGCGTCCTCGACCGGCCGGGTGACCTGGGTCTCCATCTGGTCGGGCGCGGCGCCGCTCTCGGTGACGGTCACCGCCACCACCGGGAAGGAGACGTTGGGATACTGCTTGATCGGGAGGCCCGTGTAGGCGAACAGCCCGGCAAGCACGAGGGCGATGAACAGCACCGCGACCGGCACCGGATTCTTGATCGCCCAGGCCGAGATCCGCACACGCGGCCGATGGATCGGATCGCTCATGGCGCCGCGCCGGCCTCGACCGGTCGCACCAGGTCGCCATCGAGCAGCAGGCCGCCCGCGGCGCGCACGATCCGCGCCCCCGCGGCGGGGCCCTTGATCAGCTGCACCCAGCCGCCGCCGCGCTGGCCGGTCTGGACCATCACCCGGCGTACGTGGTTGGTCGCATCGACGACCATGACGCTCGCCCCGTCGGCGTCGTAGCTGACCGCAGTGTCAGGCGCCGAGAGCGCGACCCCGCTGGCCTCGGTGAACACCGCCCGCCCGAAGCCGCCCGCGCGGATGTCGGGGCGGACAGGCAGTCGCACCCGGACGAACCCGAGCTTGGTCTGCGCGTCGACTTGCGGACTGATCAGGCGCACCACCCCGGTCACCGTCGCGCCGTCGGGAAGCGTGACGAGCGCCCGGCTGCCCGGATGGATCTTCGCCAGGTCGTCTTCCGCGAGCTGCGCCTGCAGCTCGATCTCGCCGTCGCGCGCCAGGCGGAACCACGGCGTCGCTCCCGCTGCGGAGAGGTCGCCCGGCCGCACGGTCTTCTCGAGGATCAGGCCCGAGACCGGGGAGGTGACGTTCATCTTGGCGTAGCGGGTCTTCAGGTCGCGCAACTGGGCGGCCGAGACGCGCGCCTGGAACCGCCGCTGGTCGATCTGCTCCTGGGCCAGCACCCCCTGGCCATCGAGGCCCTTGACCCGGGCGGCCTGGTCGGCGGCCTGATCGTACTGCGCCTGAGCCTGGGCGATCTGGGCCTCGATGAGCGAGGGATCGAGCCGCACCAGCACCTGGCCCTTCTTCACGTACTGGCCGACGTCTGCCAGCACCGCAGCCACCCGGTAGCCGTTGACCTCCGGCAGGACGGCCGCCTCCTCGCGCGGCATCAGGTCGCCCGAGGCGGCGAGCGCGCCGGTGATGGCCCGCGGTTCGACCCGCGCGACGCTCACCGTCCGCGCCTGGTCGGCGGCGGTGGTCCTGGGCGGCGGCGGCTTGCGACAGCCGGCCAGCGCCAGCGTGGCCAGCAAGCCGAGGAGGAGGATGCGGCGGCTCATCGGCGGGTCACCTTGCTGCTCCTGTCATGCCCTGAGTCGCCGTGTCCCAGCCGCCGCCGATCGCCTTGAAGGCGGCGACCGCGTCTCGCAGTCCCTGCACCCGCGCCGAGGTCAGCTGAATGCGCGTGGAGCGCCAGGACTCCTCCGCCGACAGCACAGTCTGCAGGTCGTTGAGGCCCCGCTGGTAGCCCTTGCGGGAGGCTTCGTAGGCCCGGCGCGCCCGCACTTCGCCGTCGGTGAGGATGCCGACGCGGCGTTCGTCAACGTCGAGGCGAACGAGGGCGCTCTCGGCTTCGCCGAAGGCCGTCTGCACGGCTTTCTCGTAGGCGATCACTGCCTCTTCCGTGCGCGCGTCCTGCGCCTTCAGGTCCTCGAGCAGCGTGGGGAGAGAGAACACCGGCTGGGTGGCGCTGCCGCCGATCGTCCAGCTCTGCGAGGTGGAGCGGAACCCGGGCTGAACGACCCGCGACCAGCCGACGCCGGGCGTGAGCATCAGGGTCGGGAAGAAGGCGAGGTTGGCCAGCCGCAGACGTCCGGCGGCGCTCTCGATGCGGGCCTGCGCCTCGCGCACGTCCGGCCGGCGTCGCAGCAGCTCGCTCGGCAGGGTCGCCGGGACCGGCGGAACGCGTCCGACGCTCGGCGAGGCGTCGACGGTGGTGATCGAATCGGCCGGCCGGCCGGCGAGGATCAGCAGGGTCCTGAGCTCGGCGCGCAGTTCGCCGTCCAGCGTTTCGGCCTGCGACTTCGCCTGGGCAAGCTCGCCCGCCACGCGGTCGGCGTCGGCGCTGGTCCCGATCCCCACCGCCGCGCGTTTCGCGGCCACGTCGTAGAGCTCCTGCTGGATGCGCACCTCTTCGCGCGCGTCGGCGAGCTGGATGGCGAAGCCGCGCGCCTGGAAGTAGGCGTCGGCCGTCTGCGCCGCCAGGCTCGCGCGGGTGGCCTCGTAGTCGAAACGGACCGCCGCCACGTCGCCGCGCGCCGCGCGACCCGCCGCGAAGATGCGGCCGAACAGATCGACCTCCCAGCTGACGTTGAGGTTGGCGGCGTCCTGCTCGTTCGTGCCGCTGGTCGAGAATCCGGGGAAGTTCACGATCGTGCCCGAGAGCTGGGTGGTGTGCGTGCGCCGGGCGGAGGCGGTGGCGTCGCCCTGCGGCAAGAATTGGGTCAGGCTGGCCGCGGCGCTCGCGCGTGCCTCCCGCAGCCGCGCCGAGGCGGTCCTGGCGTCCGGATTCGCCGCCAGCGAGTGCTCCACGAGAGACGTCAGCTGCGGATCGTCGAACGTCGTCCACCAGCGGTCGAGCACCGCGGCGGAAGCCCCGCCCTGCTGCGGCGCCTCGTAGGCGGCCGGCAGGGCGACGTCGGGCTTGCGCGCGTGCGCGCATGCGGCGAGCGCCAGGGCGGCGGCGAAGACGGCGAAGCGGACCGGATGCATTCGACGGCTTAGTGAAGCTCCCCCTCACCCGCTAGTCGCCGCGCTGGGCCGACTCGGATGCGCCAACGGCAGAATACCACGCCCATATGGGCCGCTTTGCCATAGATCACAGGGGCGGCCGCGCGGATTGCCGGGCGGATACAATCCAAAACCAGCGGCGGCCTAGCCGTCTGGGCGCCACGCCGCTATTGGTCGCGCAACTTCGCACCTAGCCGAGAGCCATTATGCAACAGCTTATCCTGCTGGCGGCCGCCGCCGTGCTGATTTCTGGCCCGGCGCGCACCGCTTCGGGGTCGATCGACCCCGCGCTCATGAAGCAGGACATCAAGGTCCTGTCGTCCGACGCGTTCCAGGGCCGGGCGCCGGCGACCATCGGCGAGACCAAGTCGGTGGCCTACATCGAGAAGCAGTTCAAGGCGGCCGGGCTGCAGCCTGCGGGCGACAAGACCAAGGCCGGGCGCAGCTGGACGCAGAACGTGCCGCTGGCCGACTTCGAGATCGCCGGCCCGGTGACGGTGAGCGTGACCGCGGACGGCCGGACGCTCAGCTGGAAGCAGGGCGACGAGGTGGCGCTGAGGGCCGCCCAGACCGGCCAGACCCGTGTCGCCATCAAGGACGCGCCGGTGGTGTTCGTGGGCTATGGCGTGACCGCGCCGGAGCGGAACTGGGACGACTACAAGGGCGTGGACCTGCACGGCAAGATCGCCCTCGTCCTGGTCAACGATCCCGACTTCGAGACTGCGCCCAAGTGCGAAAACGGCTGCGACTTCGGCGGCAAGGCGATGACCTACTACGGCCGCTGGACCTACAAGTACGAAGAGGCCGCCCGCCGGGGCGCGCTGGGCATGATCGTGATCCACGAGACCGCGCCCGCCTCCTATGGCTGGAACACGGTCAAGAACTCCAACACCAACCCGGTCTTCGACATCATCCGCAAGGATCCCGCCAAGGCGCACGTGCCGCTGGAAGGCTGGATCCAGCACGATCCAACGGTCGAGCTCTTCAAGGCGGCGGGCCTCGATTACGAGCAGCTGAAGAAGGTCGCCCAGACCCGCGACTTCCGGCCGGTCACCCTGAAAGGGGTGACCTGGTCCACCGACTTCGCGGTCACGGCGCGCAAGGTGGTCACCCACAATGTGGTGGGCCTCCTGCCCGGCAAGGGTCACCCGAACGAGCGCGTGATCTACACGGCGCACTGGGATCACCTGGGCGTGGGCCTGCCCGACGCCAAAGGCGACCGGATCTACAACGGCGCGGTGGACAACGCCTCGGGCGTGGCGGGGCTGATCGAGCTGGCCCGGCTGTTCGGCCGGCCCCCGCGCACCGACCGCTCGGTGATGTTCATGTCGGTGACCTCGGAGGAGAAAGGGCTGCTGGGCTCCGAGTACTATGTCTCGGACCCGCTCTATCCGCTGGCGACCACCGTCGCGGACATCAACATGGATGTCATGGACGTCAACGGGCGAACGCGCGACGTGATCAGCTCGGGCAATGCGCCGCTCACCTTGCAGGACGACCTGGTGGCCGTCGCCAAGCAGCACGGGCTCTATTACAGCCCCGACCCAAGCCCCGAAGCCGGCCACTTCTACCGCTCGGACCACTTCTCGTTCGCCAAGCGCGGCGTGCCCGCCATCTCGGTCAGCGGCGGCGTCGACCTGGTGAAGGGTGGCGTGGCCGCGGGCCGCGCGGCGTCGCAGGCCTACACGCGCGACCGCTACCATCAGCCCGCCGACGAGTACGATCCCAACTGGGACCTGTCGGGCATGGTCCAGGAGGTCGAGGTCCTCTATGACCTTGGCCGCAGGCTGGCGATCTCGCGCGAGTGGCCGGAGTGGAAGCCCGGCGCTGAGTTCAAGGCGACACGCGACAGGACCGCGGCCCAGAGGAAGTAGCCGGGAGACCCAACGCATGGCGGAAGCGGGACGCATCCGGGCCGGGATGGGCGGCTGGACCTTCGAACCCTGGCGCGGGACCTTCTATCCGAAGGGACTGAAGCACGCCGAGGAGCTGGACTACGCGGCCCGCCAGGTCACCGCCATCGAGATCAACGGCACCTACTATTCGACCTTCAAGCCGGACAGCTGGGCCAAGTGGCGGGCCGCGACGCCCGACGGATTCAAGTTTGCGGTCAAGGCGTCGCGGTTCTGCACCAACCGCCGCGAGCTCGCCGGCATGGGCGAGTCCATGCAGCGGTTCCTGAACCAGGGGATCGCCGAGCTCGGCGATCGGCTCGGCCCGATCCTGTGGCAGTTCATGGGGACCAAGAAGTTCGATCCCGCCGACTTTGAAGGCTTCCTGGCGCTGCTGCCGGACAAGCTCGAAGGCCTGCCGCTCGTGCATGTGGTCGAGCCGCGGCACGCCAGCTTCCGAACGCCCGAGTTCGTGGCGCTCTGCCGCCGGCACGGCGTCTCCATCTGCCTGGCCGACCACGACAGCTATCCGATGATCGCCGACGTCACCGGCCCGGTGGTCTACGCCCGTCTGCAGACCGGCTCGGACCAGATCGAGACCGCCTATTCCGCCAAGGACCTGGACGTCTGGGCGGAGCGCTTCAAGACCTATGCCCGGGGCGGCCGGCCCGCCGATCTCGAGGCCGTCTCGCCGGTAGACGCGCCGAAGACGCCCCGCGACGTCTATGTCTTCGTGATCCATGAAGGGAAGATCCGCGCTCCCGCCGGCGCCATGGCGCTCCTCGAGCGCACCGGCTAAGCCCTTGCCTTAGCTCGCATTTGGGGCTCACGTAGCAGCGCTCGACGATGCACGGAGGCGCGCATGCCACAGCCGTCGTTTCCCACCGATTGCGAGAGCCTCACGGCGGATTGGCTGACTGCGGCGCTCGGCGGCCAGGAAAACCTCGGCGCGCGCATCACCGGCTTCTCCGCCGACCGCGTCGGCGAAGGCGTCGGCTTCATGGGCGTCGTGAGCCGGCTGTCGCTAGCCTACGACCGCGAGGCTCCGGCGGCCCCGCGCTCGGTGATCGCCAAGTTCCCGAGCCCCGATCCCGGCGCGCGCGGCGTCGCCGCCACCTTCCGCCACTACGAGAAGGAGGCGCGCTTCTACGAGCAACTGGCCGCGCATAGCCCGGTGCATGCGCCGCGGGCCTATTACCAGGCGTTCGACCCGCAAAGCGGCGATTTCGCGCTGTTGCTCGAGGACCTAGCGCCGCGCCGCAACGGCGACCAGCTGAAGGGCCTCTCGCGCGCGGAAGCCGCGCTCGCCATCGAGACGCTGGGAAGGCTGCAGGCCTGCTGGTGGGAGACGCCGGAGCTAGACGCCGTGCCGTGGCTGCCGGCCTTCTCCGACCCCTCCATGCTGGTGCTCGAAGCCGTGTTCCAGCAGTGCTGGGGGCCCTACCAGGCGTTCCTCGGGGATAAGCTGCCCCCGCCCATGCGCGCCGTGGGCGATCGGCTGGCCACGCGCATCCAGAAGATCTTGCATCGGCTCTCGGAGTCGCCCTGCACCCTGGTCCACGGCGATTTCCGGGCGGACAACTTCTTCTTCGGCGACGACGGGGCGTCGCTCGCGGTTGTCGACTGGCAGATCGTGCTCAAGGGCCGCGGGGCCTTCGATCTGGCGTACCTGCTCACCGGCAATCTCAGCGTGGAGGATCGCCGGGACGGCGAGGCCGAGCTCGTGAGGCTTTATGCCGAGACCCTGAGGGCCAATGGGGTGGCGGGCTATGGCTTCGACGAAGCCTGGCGGGACTACCGGCTCTGCGCCGTCTTCGGCTGGATCTGGCCGGTGGTGGCGATCGGCAGCCTGGATCCGTCCAACGCGCGCGGCCTCGCCTTCTTCTTCGAATGGAGCCGTCGCGTCTGCACGGCGATCGAGGACCTCGAGGCCGCCAGGCTGCTGGAGGCGTTCTAGGCCTCGGCGAGCGCGGCCCAGCGGTCCAGCAGGTGTGCGCGCTCATTCAGCGCCACCACGTTGCGCTCGCCCGAGCGTGCGCACAGGTAGCGGTGCACCGAGGTGTAGCCGGGCTCGAAGAACAGCCTGGGCGGCATGCCGAGCACATGCGCCGTCCAGACGTTGATCACCCCGCCGTGGCAATAGACGGCGACGCGCCGCCCCTGGTTTGCGGCGATGATCTCCTCCAGCGCCGCCACCACCAGCTTCTGGAAGGCGGCGATGTCGGGCGCGCCGCCCCCCGCGACGAACGCCTTCCAGGCCTCGTAGTCCTCCTCCTTCAGCACCTCCAGCGGCACATAGGAGCCGGAATCGCGGTCGAATTCGACGACGCCGGGATGCAGGCCGAGCTCATGGCCATGGGCGGCGACGAACGGCTCGGCCGTCTGAACCGCGCGCACCATCGGGCTCGAATAGACCGCATCGATGCCCTCGTGCGCCAGCCAGCGGGCGACACGGCGCGCCTGCTCGTGTCCCTCCGGCGACAGCGGCGGGTCGGCGGTGTCGGCGCTGCGCACCGGCAGGCCATGGCGGATGAGGATGAGCTCCATGTGCGCCTAACCGCCTCGGCGGCCGCGTCGCGTCAAGAGCCTTGACCTCCCCAGCGGGAAGGCGCCGCAGTTCGCCCGAGGCGAGGAGGAGACCCGATGGCCGAGCTTTCCATGAACGACCTGATGTTCCGCGACGGGCTGCTGAACGGCGAGCGCATCCTGATCACCGGCGGCGGCACCGGGCTCGGCAAGGTGATGGCCGAGGCCTGCGTGATGCTGGGCGCCCAGGTCTACATCTGCGGCCGCCGCGGCGGGGTTGTGGAGGAGACCGCCAAGGAGCTCACCGACGCCCATGGCGGCAAGTGCGTGGGGCTTGCCTGCGACATCCGCGTGCCGGAGGCCATCCACGACATGCTTGACCAGGTCTGGGCCGACGGCGGGGCGCTGACCGGCCTGGTCAACAACGCCGCCGGCAACTTCATCAGCCGCACCGAGGACCTCTCGCCCCGCGGCTTCGACGCCATCGCCAACATCGTGTTCCGCGGCTCGTTCTTCGTGACGCTGGACTGCGGCAAGCGCTGGCTTGCCGAGAAGAAGCACGCCTCGGTGGTCTCGATCCTGACCACCTGGGTCTGGCACGGCGGCCCGTTCACCGTGCCCTCGGCGATGTCCAAGGCGGGGCTGAACGTCATGACCCAGTCGCTGGCCGTCGAGTGGGGCAACCGCGGCGTCCGCTTCAACGCCATCGCGCCGGGGCCCTTCCCGACCGAAGGCGCCTGGGCGCGGCTCTCCCCGGGCCGCGCGGCCGAGCGCGAGAAGGCCGATCCGACCATCCCGCTGGGCCGCACCGGCGAGATGCGCGAGCTGGCCAATCTCGCCGTCTACCTCCTGCACCCGGGCTCGGCCTACGTGAACGGCCAGACCATCGCCATCGACGGCGGCGGCCATCTCGCCGGCCGCGGCCGCGCCGATCTCGCCAGCTGGGGGGACGCCGAGTGGGAGGCCGCCCGCAACGCCATCCGCGGCGCTAACGAAAAGGACCGCGCGCAGAGGACCGTCTAGTCAGACCAGACTAGAAATATCGCACGCGCGGGACGTGGGCAGTTGGCGCCGCCGCTCGGATGGCTAGAATGACGCACGTCACTTTTTAGCCATCGGATGGTCATGTCCCAGGTCGCCTACCTCCCTGCGGTCGGCAAGCGCGAGCAGACCAAGGTCCAGAACCGCCAGGCCATCCTCGACGCCGCGCGCGAGGTGTTCGGCGAGCTGGGCTACGAGACCGCCACGGTGCGCGACATCATCCGCCGCACCGGCCTCGCCGCCGGCACCTTCTACAACTACTACCGCTCCAAGGAGGAGGTGTTCGCCGCGCTGGCCGACGAGGGCGCGCGCCGCTTCGGCCCGCAGCTGAAGGCGATCCGGGCGCAGGCCGCGGGCGACTTCGAGACCTTCGTGCGCCGCGCCATCGAGGCCTACTTCGAGTTCCTCGCCGACGAGCATCGCAACTGGACCGCCCGGCGTCCGCCGGACGAGCCGCACGTGCATGTGCAGGGCGAGACGCCGGAAATGACCGCCGTCTTCAGCGAGGTGCGCGAGGCGATGGAGCAGGCGATCGCCGGGCGCAAGGGCCCCGTCTCGGATCCGGACTACATGGCCGCGGCCTGCATCGCCGTGGCCCGTGAGGTCGGCGACAAGATGCTGGAGCGCCGTCCGATCGAGACCCGCGCCGCCGCCGAATTCGCCACCGCCATGATCCTCAACGGCCTGAAGGGCCTGCCGAAGGCGCAGGCCTGATGGCCCCGACCCAGCGCCTGGTCGTCCGCAAGCTGCTCACCCTGCCCGCGCCGATCCTGCGGCTGATGGCAGGCGGCGGCGTGGTCTACCAAGGCGGCCGGACGCTCGATCCGCGCATCCAGTTCCTGGCCGCCCAGGCCCGCAGGCAGCCCAGGCTCGAAACCCTGCCGGTCGCCGAGGCGCGCGCGGCGAGCGACGCCGGCCTGGCGGCCGTGGCCGGCGATCCGGAGCCCGGCGTCACGTGGGAGGACTTCGCCATCGAGGGCCCGCGCGGCCCGATCCCGATCCGCGCCTATCGCCCGCCCTCGCAGGATCTAGGCGCGCCGATGATGGTCTACGCCCACATGGGCGGCGGGGTGATCGGCGCCCTGGCCACTTCGCACGTCTTCTGCACCATCCTGGCCGCCTGCGCGCGCTGCCCGGTGCTGTCGGTGGACTACCGGCTCGCGCCCGAACACCGGTTCCCCGCCGGCCTCGAGGACGTGCTGGCGGCCTACCGGTTCGGCCGCGACAGCGCCGAGCGGTTCGGGGCCGCGGCCGGCAAGGCCGCGATCGGCGGCGATTCCATGGGCGGCGGGTTCGCCGCGGCCGTCTGCCAGCAGCTCAGGCGCGCCGGCGAGCCGCAGCCGGAGTTGCAGCTCTTGATCTATCCCTGGGTGGACCTCGGCTGCGAGAGCGCCTCGATGACGATCTATGGCGAGAGCTATCCGCTGACCCGCCCGCTCCTGAAGTGGTTCGCCGGCCAGTACCTCGGGCCGCAGGACGATCCCGCTGATCCGCGGGTCTCGCCGCTCGAGTCCGACGACCTCGCCGGCCTCGCGCCGGCGGTGGTGGTGACCGCCGGCTTCGATCCGCTGGTCGACCAGGGGCAAGCCTACGCGCGCAAGCTGAAGGCCGCCGGCGGCCACGTGATCTACCGCTGCTACGACAGCCTTTCGCACGCCATCACCGCGCTCACCGGGGCCGTACCCTGCGCCGACGTCGCCTGCCGCGAGATCGCCGGTCTGGTGCGCGAAGGCTTCGAAGGCCGGATCGCCTGATGCGCGCAATCGTCGTCGAGGAGCTGGCGGCCGACTACGCCGGCGTCCGGCTGCGCGAGCTTCCGACGCCGGAGCCCGGTCCAGGCGAGGTGCGCGTCAAGGTGCGCGCCGCCGCGGTCAACTTCCCCGACCTGATGCAGACCCGCGGCGAGCACCAGCACAAGCCGCCGCTGCCCTTCGTCCCGGGCATGGAGATGGCCGGCGAGATCGACGCAGTGGGCGAGGACGTCACACAATGGAAGCCGGGCGACGCGGTGGCGGGCGGCGGCCGCGGCGGGTTCTCGGAATACGTCGTCGCGCCGGCGGCGGGCCTGCGGCGCAAGCCGGAGGGCCTGAGCTTCTCGCAGGCGGCGGGCTATCCCGTCGCCTACCTCACCGCCTACGTCGGCCTGGTCCGCTGCGGCCGCGTGCAGCCCGGCGAATGGGTGCTGGTGCATGGCGCAGCGGGCGGCGTGGGCCTGGCCGCCGTCGATCTTGCGCGGCTGCTGGGCGCCAAGGTGATCGCCGCCTCGGCCTCGGACGCGAAGCTGGCCATCGTCGAGCGCGAGTATCGGCCCGACGCCATCGTCAACGTGACCGGCGGCTTCCGCGAGCAGGTGAAGGCGGTCACCGGCGGCAAGGGGGCCGACGTCATCTATGATCCCGTGGGCGGCGACGTGTTCGACGAGAGCCTCCGCTGCATCGCCTTCGGCGGCCGCATCCTCTCGATCGGCTTCACCTCTGGGCGGCTGCCGGTGCTGCCGGTGAATATCGCGCTGATCAAGGGATTCTCGGTGATCGGCGTGCGCGCCGGCGAATTCGGCCGCCAGTTCCCCGAGAAAGGGCGCGAGAACCAGGCCGCCATCTGGAAGCTGGCCGAAGAGGGCAAGGTCCGCCCGCGCGTCGACAAGGAATATTCGCTCGCGGAGTGGCGCGCAGCCCTCGACTCCCTCGCCGAGCGCAAGGTGGTCGGCAAGACCATCATCCGCCCCGACCTCTGAGGCTCCAAATCATGACCATCGGCAACGACGCGCAGTTCGAGAAGCTGAAGGTCGCAGGCCGCGTCGTGGCCCGCACGCTGGCCGCCATGGGCGGGGCGCTGGAGCCGGGGATCACCACCAAGGAGCTTGACGATCTCGGCCGCAAGCTCCTGGAGCGCGACGGCGCGCGCTCGGCGCCGGAGATCACCTACGGCTTCCCGGGCGCCACCTGCATCTCGGTCGGCCCCGACGTCGCCCACGGCATCCCGGGCAAGCGGCGGATCGAAGCCGGCGATCTGGTCAACATCGACGTCTCGGCCGAGGTGGGCGGCGTGTTCGCCGACACCGGCGCGAGTTTCGCCGTCCCGCCTGCGAAGGCGCGCATCGAGCGCCTGTGCCGTGACGGCAGGCGCGCGCTCTGGACGGGGATACGGGCGGTGAGGGCGGGCGGCCGGCTGAACGCGATCGGCGCCGCCATCGAAAGCTTCGCGAACAACAACGGCTACAGCCTGGTGCGCAATCTCGCGAGCCACGGGGTGGGCGACGCCCTGCACGAGGCGCCGACCGAGATCGCCACCTGGCGCGAGCCGCGCGACGAGCGCCGCATCGCCGAGGGTCTGGTGTTCACCATCGAGCCGTTCCTGTCGCTGGGCGCCGACTGGGTCGAGGAGACCGGCGACGGCTGGACGCTGCGGCCGCCCGCCGGCGAACCCATCGTGCAGTACGAACATACCCTCGTCGCCACGCGGCGCGGACCGGTGGTGGTGACGCTGGAGGCTTAGCGGTCAGTCGGTTGACTTCCCCGCCCCTGTCAACTATCCACCGCCGCTCACTTTTCGTCCCCGGAGCCGTCCCGTGAAGCGGACTTTTCAGCCGTCCCGCCTCGTGCGTAAGCGCCGTCACGGTTTCCGCCTGCGGATGTCCACCAAGAATGGCCAGAAGGTGCTCGCGCGCCGTCGCGCCAAGGGCCGCAAGCGCCTGAGCGCCTGACCGCGGCGCCCTCCCGCGCCGGTTCGACGGGCCGGGTTACAAAACCCTCATCCGCCCGACGCTGGCCCTATCCTCGCCGCGCCCTTACCTATGGGGCGCATCTCGGGGAATAGGAATGACAATCCTCATCGTGATCGTCGTCATCCTGGTCGTTCTCGGCCTGCTGGCGATCGGGACCTACAATCGCCTGGTGGCGCTGCGGCAGAACACCAATGAGGCCTTCGCCGACATCGACGTGCAGCTGAAGCAGCGGCTGGATCTGGTGCCCAACCTGGTCGAGACCGTGAAGGGCTACGCCGCCCACGAGCGTGGCACGCTCGACGAGGTGACCCAGGCGCGCGCCGCGGCGGCCAGCGCCGGCACGGTCGACAGCAAGATCGCCGCAGAGAACGCGCTCAGCGCTTCGCTGGGGCGGCTGATGGCGGTGGCCGAGGCCTACCCTGACCTCAAGGCCAACGCCAATTTCATCAACCTGCAGAGCCAGCTCTCGGATATCGAGAACAAGCTCGCCGCCGCCCGCCGCTATTTCAACAACGCCGTTCGCGAGTTCAACGCCTCGATCCAGGCGTTCCCGGCGATGCTGTTCGCCGCGGCGATGGGCTTCCAGCCCCGGGAGTTCTTCGACCTGGGCGCCGACCGCGCGGCGGCCGCCACGGCGCCGCAGGTGAAGTTCTAGTCGAAGGGCACCGCCATGCAGGCGCTCGGTCTGCAGACCTACATCTGGAACAACAACCTCCGCTCGATCCTGCTGCTGGCGGGCTTTCCGATCCTGCTGATGGGAATCATCGCGGCGCTGGAGGCGGCGGCGGCCGCCGCCGGCCTGGTCCAGGTCCCGTCGCAAGCCGGCCTCGCGGGCCTGATCGTCGGATCGGCGCCGCTGGCGATCGTGGTCGCGCTCATCTGGTTCGCCATCGCCTACCTTTGCAACCAGGCGATCATCGACGGCGTGACCGGCGCGCGCGCCGTGGAGCGGGGCGACGCCCCCGAGCTCTACAATCTCCTCGAGAACCTCTGCATCTCGCGCGGGCTGCGCACGCCCACGCTGCGGATCATCGAGACCGACGGCATGAACGCCTTCGCGAGCGGCCTGCACGAGGGCCGCTTCTCGGTGACCGTGACGCGGGGGCTGCTCGACAACCTGGACCGGGACGAGCTCGAGGCGGTGCTGGCCCATGAGCTTTCCCACATCATCAACCGCGACGTGCGGACGATGGTGGTGGCCGCGGTCTTCGTCGGCATCATCACCCTGCTGTGTCAGGTGGTGTTCCGGGCGCTCTACTGGGGCTCGTGGGGCGGCTTTAGGATCCGCAGCCGCGACCGGAGCGGCAACCTCGGCCTGTTCCTGATTCTCGCCGTCGTCATCGCCGCCGTGGGTTACCTGCTGGCGATCGTCGTGCAGATGGCGCTCTCGCGCCGCCGCGAGTACGTCGCCGACGCCGGCTCCGTGCAGCTGACCAAGAACCCCGACGCGATGATCTCGGCGCTGACGAAGGTCGCCGGCCACGAACACCTGGAGGCGCCGCAGTCGGTCCGGGCGATGTTCCTCGAGGACAACGACGAAGGCGTCTTCGGGCTGTTCGTCACCCACCCGCCGATCGCCAAGCGGATCGCGGCCCTGCAGCAGTATGCCGGCGGCCGCGTGGTCGAGGCGGAGGTCCCGGCGAGCGCGCCGGCCGCGGGCCAGGTCCGCCCCGGCCCCTGGTCCGAGCCGGCCGAAAGCCCTCCGGAACCGATGGTCGCGCCCGATCACAAGCCTGGGCCCTGGGGTTAGCCGCCGCCGCCCGATATGCTCGCCCGATGCCCGTGGCCGCCTTTCGAATCGAACGCCTGAAGAAGCGCGCCGACTTCCTGGCCTGCGCCAAGGCGGCCTCCTGCGCGCGCGGGGCGGTGGTGGTCCAGGCCCGCCCGCGCGACGCGGCCCCGCTGGTCCGCGTCGGCTTCACCGCCACGCGCCGAATCGGCGGCGCCGTCGAGCGCAACCGCGCCAAGCGCCGGATGCGCGAGGCCGCCCGCCGGCTGGTCCCCGAGCACGCCCGCCCCGGCTTCGACTACGTGCTCGTCGCCCGCGGCGGCGTGACCACCCGTCCCTGGGCCCGTTTGCTTGACGATGTGAAAACCGCGCTGATAAGGCTCGCCGCCGACCGCGACAGCCGGGTCCCCGATCCGTCCGCCTCCCCTCCTCAAGCCGACTGAGCGCGCCTCCACAAATGCAAGACGAGACCCGCAACACGATCATCTTCCTCGTCTGCGCCTTTGCGCTGTTCGTGCTCTACGAGACCTTCGTCTTGCAGCCGGCGGAGAAGAAGCAGGCCGAGATCGCCGCGCACCAGCGCGCTGCGGCGGTCGCCCAGGCCGCCTCGGTCGGCTCCAACCCGCCGGCCGGCACGGTCAAGCCGCGGGTCGCGCCCAACCGCCAGGCTGTGCTGGCGGCGAGCCCGCGGGTGCCGATCGCCAGCCCCGACCTGAAGGGCTCGATCTCGCTGCGCGGGGCGCGCATCGACGACCTGTTCCTCACCACCTACCGGCAGAGCGTCGAAAAGAACGCCCCGCCGGTCGAGCTCCTACGCCCGGAAGGCACGCCCCAGGCCTGGTTCGCCGAGTTCGGCTGGACCGGCGCCAACGTGCCGGGGCTGCCGGCCTACGACACCGTGTGGAGCCTCAGCGACGGCTCCCGTCTCACGCCCGGCTCGCCGATCGTGCTGACCTACGCCAACGGCCAGGGGCTGACCTTCACCCGCCGGATCCAGGTGGACGACAAGTTCATGTTCACGGTCACCGAGACCGTGGCCAACGCCTCGGGCCAGCCGGTGACCCTCGCCCCCTACGGCTCGGTGCAGCGCCAGGGCCTGCCGCCGCCCACCACCAATTCCTCGATCGTCCACGAAGGCGCGGTCGGCGCGACGGGGGTCGAGAAGCCCACCCTCACGCTGATCAAGTACAAGGACTGGGCCAAGAACGGCGGCGGCCCGCAACTGCCGTCCAAGGGCGGCTGGCTCGGCATCACCGACAAGTACTGGCTGGCCGCCATCGTGCCCAGCCAGGCCGAGCGGATCACCGGCCAGTTCGCCGCCAGCAAGTCCGGCGACCTCGACGTGTTCGCCGCCAACGTCGTGGGCCAGCCGCGCACAATACAGCCCGGCCAGACCACCACCGAGACCACCCGCTTCTTCGCCGGCGCCAAGAGCGTGCCGGTGCTGCAGGACTATGCGACGCGGCTCGGCATCCCCCGCTTCGACGACGCCGTCGACTGGGGCCATCTGTGGTTCATCACCAAGCCGATCTTCCAGCTCCTGATGTACTTCTACCATCACGTGGGCAGCGTCGGCGTCGCCATCCTGCTGCTGACGGTGGTCGTGCGCGTGCTCTTCTTCCCGCTCGCGAACAAGTCCTACGAATCGATGAGCAAGATGAAGAAAGTGCAGCCGCTCGTCGAGGAGATGCGCAAGCGATATAAGGACGATCCCGCCAAGCAGCAGCAGGAAATGCTTGCGCTCTACAGCCGAGAGAAGGTGAATCCCCTCGCCGGATGCCTGCCGATCCTTCTACAGATCCCTGTATTCTATTCGCTCTATAAGGTGCTGACCGTCACCATCGAGATGCGGCACGCGCCGTTCATGGGCTGGATCAAGGACCTTTCGGCGCGCGATCCCACCACCGTGTGGAACCTGTTCGGCCTGATCCCCTGGAACCCTGCGCACGCGCCGCTGATCGGTGGCCTGCTGGACTCCAACCTGCACATCGGCGTCATGCCGCTGATCTACGGCCTGACCATGTGGCTCTCGACCTCGATGAGCCCGCCGGCCGGCGATCCGGCCCAGCAGCGGATCTTCCAGCTGATGCCGATCATCTTCACCTTCATCATGGCGCCCTTCGCGGTGGGCCTGCTGATCTACTGGACCTGGTCCAACGTGCTGACCACGCTGCAGCAGTACGTGATCATGCGGCGCTTCAAGGTGGACAATCCGATCGACCGGTTGCTCGGCCGGCTCACCGGCAAGTGACCGACGAGGCGGTCTTCGGGCCCGAGGCGCTGGAGGCGGCGCGCAAGCTCTTCGCCCGCGAGGCCCGCTTCCTGATGGGCGCCACGCGGACCGACGACCTGCCGCCGGCCGACCTGCCGGAGGTAGCCTTCGCCGGCCGCTCCAACGTCGGCAAGAGCTCGCTGATCAACGCCGTCACCGGCCGCAGCCACCTGGCGCGCGCTTCCAACGCCCCCGGCCGCACGCGCGAGGTCAATCTGTTCGTGCTCGACGACAGGCTGCGGCTCGTGGACCTGCCGGGCTACGGCTTCGCCCGGGCGAGCCGCAGCGAGGCGAAGAAGTTCCAGAACCTCGGCCGCGCCTACCTCCGCGGTCGGCCGAACCTCAAGCGCGCCTATCTGCTGATCGACGCCCGCCACGGCCTGAAGGCGGTGGATGCTGAGGCCCTCGACGCCCTCGACGAGGCCGCCGTCTCCTACCAGCTCGTGCTCACCAAGGCCGACAAGCTGAAGCCCGCGGAGGTCGCGGAGGTCGCGGCCCGCAGCCTCGCCCAGGTCGCCAGGCGCGCCGCCGCCTTCCCCCGCGTCCTCGCCACGTCGGCCGAGACAGGGGCCGGCCTGGCGGAGCTGCGCGCCGAGATCGCGGCGGCCTGCGGGCTCGCGCCGGAAGCGTGACACCGCGGCCCTCGTCCGCTATCGGAGCGCTCCGGTTACAGCGCGGCGGGACGGCGACTTGAGCGACGACAGCCAGGGCGGCGAAGGTCAGGGATGGGCGACCGCCAGGACGCTCGCCGAGGCGCTGCCCTACATTCAGACCTACGACCGCTCGACCGTGGTGATCAAGTACGGCGGCCACGCCATGGGCGAGGAGCAGGTGGCCAAGCTGTTCGCGGCCGACGCCGTGCTCCTGAAGATGCTGGGCGTGCATCCGGTCGTGGTGCACGGCGGCGGCCCGCAGATCTCGGCCATGCTGGAGAGGGCTGGCGTCAAGTCGACGTTCGTCGACGGGCTCCGGGTCACCGACGAAGCCACCATGGAGGTGGCCGAGATGGTCCTCTCGGGGGCCATCAACAAGGAGATCGCCAACTGGATCACCCTCGCCGGGGCCGAGGCCGACGTGCGCGGCGTGGGGCTTTCCGGCAAGGACGCGCGGCTGATCACCGTGGAGAAGGTCACCCGCACGAAGAAGGACCCCGACTCGGAGATCGAGCGGATGGTCGACCTTGGCTTCGTGGGCGAACCCAAGCGGATCGATCCCAAGCTGATCGAGGCCCTGATCTACGCCGACGAGGACTACATCCCCGTGGTCGCCCCGATCGGGGTCTCGGCGGCCGGCGACACCTACAACATCAACGCCGACACTGTGGCGGGCGCGCTGGCCGGCGCGCTGAAGGCCAAGCGCATGCTGCTGCTGACCGACGTGGCCGGCGTGCTGGACAAGGCCGGCGAGTTGATCCGCCAGCTCACGGTCAAGGAAGCCAGGGCCGCGATCAGCCGGGGCGTCGCCACCGGCGGCATGATTCCCAAGCTGGAGACCGCCATCCACGCGATCGAGGCCGGCGTCGAGGCGGTGGTCGTCCTCGACGGCCGGCGGCCGCACGCCATGCTGGTCGAGCTGTTCACCGAGCACGGGGCGGGCACGCTGGTCTGCAAATGAGCGCCGACCTGCGTCACATCGACACCTGGCTGTTCGACCTGGACAACACCCTCTACCCGGTCGAGAGCGGCTTCATGCGCGGGATCGAGAGCCGGATCACCGACTTCGTGGTCAAGGTCACCGGTCTCGCGCGGGACGAGGCCTACAAGCTGCAGAAGGTCTATCTGAGGGACCACGGCTTGAGCCTGACAGGCCTGATGCTGCACCACGGAGTCGATCCCGCGGAGTACCACGCCCTGTTCCACGACCTGTCGCTGGAGAGCCTGGCGCGCGATCCGGAGCTGGTCGAGGCGATTGGGCGGCTCCCGGGGCGGCGGCTGATCTTCACCAACGCCGACGACGTCCACGCCCGCCGCGTGCTCGCGCGGCTGGGGCTGGATCCGCTGTTCGACGAGGTCTTCCACATCGGCTCGTTCGACTACGTCCCGAAACCGGACCCCGACGTCTTCCGGCGGATGAGCGCCGAGCACGCGGTGGCGCCCGAGGCCACGGCCTTCTTCGAGGACGCCGAGCGCAACCTGGCGCCGGCCGCAGAGCTCGGCATGACCACCGTGCTCGTGGGGCCGCATGCGCCCGCCTCGACCGCGCCTTTCGTCGACTACAGGACCGAGAAGCTCGCGCCCTTCCTGAGGGACGCCCAGGTGAGGGAGGCCGCCTGAATGGACGACCTGCAGCGCATCGTCGAGGCCGCGTGGGAGGATCGCGAGAGCCTCTCCACCGAGACCCGCGGCGCGGTTTGCGACGCGGTGATGGAGACGATCGAGCGGCTCGACGCGGGCCGGCTGCGCGTCGCCGAGCGGGGCGCCAACGGCCAGTGGATCGTCCATCAGTGGGTCAAGCAGGCGATCCTGCTGTTCTTCCGCCTCACCCCCAACCAGATCGTCGAGGCCGACGCGCCCGGGCCCTGGTGGGACAAGGTCCCGTTGAAGACCACCGGCTGGGACGCCGCCCGGTTCCAGGCCGCGGGCTTCCGCTCCCTGCCGGGCTCCTTCGTGCGCAAAGGCGCCTACGTCGCCAAGGGCGTGGTGCTTCTGCCCTCTATCGTGAACATCGGCGCCTATGTGGATGAAGGCACCATGGTCGACGGCTGGGCGACCGTGGGCTCGTGCGCCCAGGTCGGCAAGCACTGCCATATTTCGGGAGGCGCGGGGATCGGCGGCGTGCTCGAGCCGTTGCAGGCCAACCCGACCATCATCGAGGACAACTGCTTCATCGGCGCCCGGGCCGAAGTGGCCGAAGGAGTGATCGTGCGCGAGGGCAGCGTGCTCTCGATGGGCGTCTATCTCACGTCGACCACCCCGATCATCGAGCGCAGGACCGGCCGGACCTTCTTGGGCGAAGTGCCGCCCTATTCGGTGGTGGTCTCGGGTTCGCGGCCCAACCCGGTCGATCCCGGCCTGCCCTCCACCTACTGCGCGGTGATCATGAAGACCGTCGACGAACGCACGCGCTCGAAAACCAGTGTCAACGAGCTGTTGCGGGAGTAGCAGGCATCTCCGTCGCTTGCGGGAGAAGCTCGGGTGAGGGCCCGCCTATGGATGAGGCCGAAGAGCTGATCCAGCTTTGCGTCCGCGCCCTCGCCGCGCAGATGCACGCGGCGCCTGGGATCGAGCTGCATATGACCCGGAACTGCATTCTGGGCCTCACCGACGAGCCCCTGGCCGACCATAACAGGCTGATCCTTGGCCCCGATCCCGACGTCGCGGGGTTCCTCATTCGATCGGTGGCGCGGGCGAAAGAACGGCATCGGCCGCTCATGGCGACCATGAGCCCCCATGTGGCGCAGCACCTTGCGCCGGTCGCGACGCGGCTGGGCCTCACCGCCGTCGGCGCCGCGCCGCTCATGGTGCTTCGCCCGGATGTTCCTGTTCAACCGAGCCGCCGCATGAAGATCGTCCGCGCGCTCGGCCCGGAGCTGGTCGGCGTCGCCGGCGATCTCATCGCGGCCGCTTTCGGCGAGCCGCGCGGCGTCATCGCCAGGTGCATCGAGGTCAGCATGACCGAGACCTCGGGCGTGGAGACCTATATCGCCTGGGGCGACGGAGGCCCCCTGTGCACCGTCTCGGTGACCCCGACGGGCGACACGGCGGGGATCACACTCATGGCCACGCCACCCGAGCACCAGCGCAAGGGCGTCGGCCGCGCCCTGCTGAGCCAGGTGATCGACGACTATCGGCGCCGGGGCGTGGCCCGCTTCCACCTGGGCGCCACCGAAGCGGGCCGGCCGCTCTACGCAAGCCTGGGCTTCGAACTCGTCGCGGACCTCCCTGTCTGGATGTTGGACGATTCCAGCGCCTCGGCGAAACGACAGGCTTCCTAACCCGCGACGGCTCACGCTCGTCTGGGCCGGCGCGCTCACTCAGGCCTACTCCGGCCGCATTCCCTTTTCGTCGGCGACCATGCCGATGTCCGGGTAGGTGCAGCGATCGGTCTCCAGGCGGGTTCCGACCTCCAGAACGACCGCGTCGGCGGCGGAGCGGTTCTGCAGGCAATGACCGTTCGGCGCGCCCGCCTTCCAGCCGGCGCAGTCGCCCGCGCGCAGGATCGTCTCGCCCTCGTCCTCCACCAGCACCACCTCCCCCTGCAGCACCCAGGCGAACTCGTCCTCGGCCGAATGCCAGTGGCGCTGCGACGACCAGACGCCGGGCGCGAGCCGGAGGAGGTTGACTCCGAACTGCGTCAGGCCGGCGGCGTCTCCCAGTCGGCGGCGTTCGCGCGCGCGGCAAGGCGCGTCATGCGGCGCCGGGTAGCTCGTCCCGATCCGGACCGCGGCGTTTTCGATATCGATCTTCGGCATGGCCGCTCACCTCGCCTTCTTTGGATAGGGCGACCCGTCTCGGTGGCGGTAGAAGTCCTCGCGGGGCTTGGCCACCATGTCCAGGTCCGGGTAGTCGCAGCCGTCGACGTCGGGGAAGCGGCTGCCGATCTCCAGGATCACCGCCTCCCGCCCGGAGCGATTCTGCAAGTGATGGCCGTCGGCGACCGCCGCCTTCCAGCCCGCGCAATCGCCGGCGCACAGGACCGTCTCGCCCGCGTCTTCGACCAGCACCACCTCGCCTTCGAGGATCCAGACGAACTCGTCCTCGTGGGTGTGCCAGTGCCGCTGCGAGGTCCAGGCGCCGGGAGACAGGCGGGTCAGGTTGACGCCGAACTGGCTGAGCCCCGCCACATCGCCGAGCTGGTGCGCCCACTGGTCATTGCATGGCTGATCGAGCGGCGGCGGGTAGCCGGAGCCTTCGATCCGCCGAGCCTTGTCGATCTCGATCTTGGGCATTGGCGCTCCGTTAGGCTAGGACAGCCCTCACTTAGGAACTGCACAGCCAGGGTTCGAGCTTGATCGACGCCGTCAACCTGACCCGCGAGCTGATCCGCAAGCCGTCGGTCGCCCCGGCCGACGGCGGGGCCATGGATCTCGTCGAGCGGACGCTCCAGCGGGTCGGCTTCTCCTGCCGCCGGATGCGGTTCGGCCAGATCGAGAACCTCTACGCCCGCTACGGCACGGCGCGGCCCAATCTCTGCTTCGCCGGCCACACCGACGTGGTTCCGGTGGGCGATCAGGCCGCCTGGTCGAGGGACGCCTTCGCCGCCGAGGTGGTCGACGGCGTGTTGATCGGGCGGGGCGCCGTCGACATGAAGAGCGCCATCGCCGCCTTCGCCGCCGCCGCCGCAAACGCCATCGAAGCGGGCCAGGTGACGGGTTCGCTCTCGTTCCTGATCACCGGCGACGAGGAGGGGGTGGCCACTCACGGCACGAGGAAGGTCGTCGAAGCGCTGATCGCCGAGGGCGAGGCGGTGGACCATTGCGTGGTCGGCGAGCCCACGTCGTCGGAGGCGTTGGGCGACATGATCAAGGTGGGCCGGCGCGGCTCCATCAACGCCGAGATCGAGGTCGTGGGAATCCAGGGCCACGTCGCCTATCCGCAGCGGGCGGCCAATCCCACGCCGGTGCTGATCCGCATCCTGTCAGCGCTGCAGGCGCGCAAGCTCGACGAGGGCTATCCGGAGTTCCAGCCGTCCAACCTCGAAGTCACCTGGATCGAGGTCCCGAACACGGCGACCAACGTGATCCCGGCCGTGGCCCGCGCCCGCCTCAACATCCGCTTCAATCCGAGCCACGCCGGCGCGGCGCTGGCCGCCTGGATCGACGACGAGGCGCAGGCCGCCTGTGAGGGGACGAGGTGCTCGGTGAAGGTCACGCCGCAGATCTCCGGCGAGGCCTTCCTCACCGAGCCCGGCCGCTTCACCGACATCGCCGCGGAAGCCGTGCGCGAGGTGGCGGGGCGAGCGCCCGAGCTCTCCACCTCCGGCGGCACCTCCGACGCCCGCTTCATTCGCGCGCTCTGTCCGGTGGTCGAGCTCGGCCTCGTCGGGACCACCATGCACCAGGTCGACGAGCGCACGCCGGTGGCCGAGATCGCGCTGTTGCAGAAGGTCTACGAGCGGCTGATCGCGCGGTACTTCGAGACGTTCGGCTAGCCCCGGGTGAACCCGTCCGCGGACCAGCCTTCGCTGCCCACGCCGTGGTGCACCGTGAACAGGCCCGTCGGGTCGTAGCGGCGCTTGACGGCGAGCAGCCTCGGATAGTTCGGGCCCCAGAAGGCCCGCTGCCAGTCGGCCTGGAACCAGTCCGTCTCGTTGACGTAGGAGCCCGCCCCCGGCGCGCACCTCAGCATCTCGTCCATCGCTGCATGGACGCGGGCGCGGCCGGCCGCGAGCCGCGTCATGTCGGGCTGCGGAAATCCGGGGAAGGCCGGACCGGCCGCAGCGGCGATGATGCAGAGCGCAAAGGCGTCGGCGACGGCGGGATTGGTGGCGGTGTCGCGAGCCCGGGCCACCGCCTCGGGCGGCGCCCCGGCGATCCCCTTGTTGAAGTGGAAGCTCGCCTCGGCGTGGCGGCTGGCGGCGAACCAGGCGTCGACCAGCCGCGCCTGGTTCTGCGGCTTCAGCAGCGACTGCGGGAGCCAGGCGGACCTGTAGGCGGCCCAAAAGGCGCCGATCTGATCGGAATCGCCCGCCCACCAGAAGTCGCTGGGCTTCGCGCCCGGTTCCGGATCGGGCCGGATGGCGATCGGCAGATGCGCTTTCATGAAATCCGCGTCCCAGAAGCCCCGCGCCGGGATGGCCAGGCCGAGGAGCGCTTTCTGGCCCTCGTAATCGCCGGGGCTCGCGTCGCAGAAGGCGGTCAGGGGCGCCCAGGCTCCCCGCGCCTCGGCCTGCGTCAGGTCCTGGAACACCATGGTGACCTCGAGCCGATTGTCCGGGCGGGCGTGCACGGTCTCGCCCCAGTGCGGATTGAAGAGGTGCGTGGCGTAATGGTCGACGAAGCGCGCGAGGAGCCGCCGAAAAGCCTCGTCCGATTTCGCGCGTATGGTGAGATTGAGGCCGCCCACCGTCTGCGGCAGCTCGTGGGTGGCGAGCGTCACGCGGGTGACGACGCCCCAGGTCCCGCCGCCGCCGCCCTTCAGGGCCCAGAAGAGGTCGGGCTCGCGGGCGCGGTTGACCACCCGCACTTGCCCGTCCGCCGTCACGATCTCGGCCTCCAGCAGGCTCGCGCCCACGGTCCCGTAGCGCTTGGAAAAGGAGCCGAAGCCGTTGCCCTGGACCAGGCCCGCAACCCCCACTGTGGTGCAGCCGCCGCCCTGAACGTAGCGCCCCGCCCCCACGCTCACGGCCTGGTAGGCGCGGAGCCAGATGGCGCCGGCGCCGACCGACACCGCCGGGACCGGCGCGGCGCTCGAGCCCTTGGGCCGGAAGGCGTCGTGGACGGCGATCTGGTCCATCCGCCGCGTCCAGACCATCAGGCTGTCGGGGACATTGGACTGGCCGAGGTAGCTGTGGCCGCCGCCGCGGACGACCAGGCGCAGATTGTGGGCGCGGGCGAAACGGACCGCCTGGGCCACGTCCTGGGCGGAGCGGGCGGCGACGACGTAGCGGCTGGGCGCGGATCGCCAGGCGTCCAGCCAACCCGAGCTCTGGGTCAGCGCCGGATGCTCGCCGATCCAGAACGGATCGGCCACGAGCTTGCGGATGGCGGGATCGGCGAGGTCGGGCATGGCGACGGGCGACAGCGTGCCGCCGACCAGCCGGTTCAGCCCCTCCCAGTCGGCGGGCCCAGGCCACCCGGGCGCGCCGGCGCGCACCCTCGATTCGCGCGGGTCGGCGCGGGCCCCGGTCGCGGGCAACGCCGCCGAGGCGGCGAGGGCGGCGCTGGCGCCCAGGAAGGTGCGGCGTGTCATGCGGGCAGGCTCCGGCTGATCGATCGGACGGAGCATGGCCGCAGCGCCCCGTCACCTTCCAGGTCCATGGGCCGGCGCGAGAACCGGCTGGGACGAACGGCAGGGCGCAGGGACAAGCGGTTCGAGGGACATGACGAGCGGTCGGCGAAGATCCGGGAAGCCGCGGCCACGCCGGACCACGCTAGGTCGTCTCGTACTCCACCCCGCTCAGATAAAGCCCATCGGCCGGCGCCACCGGCCCGCAGGCCTTGCGGTCGCGCGCCTCGAGCGCGGCCGCCAGGTCATCCGCGCTCCAGCGGCCGGTCCCGACTTCGGCGAGCGAGCCGGTCATCGAGCGGACCTGGCGGTGCAGGAAGGAGCGCGAGGCGAACTCCAGCAACACCTGCTCGCCCTCGCGGCGCACGGCCGCCACATCGAGGGTCTTCATCGGCGACTTGGCCTGGCAGGCAAGGTCGCGGAAGGTGGTGAAGTCGTGATGGCCCACGAGGACCTGCGCGGCGGCATGCATCGCCTCGGCGTCCAGCGGCTTTTTCACATGCCAGACGCGGCCCTGGTCGAGCGCCGGCGGGCTGCGGCGGTTGAGGATGCGGTAGCGGTAGCGCCGCCTGGTCGCCGAGAAGCGGGCGTGCCAGCCCTCCGGCGCCACCGCGGCCTCCAGGACGACGATCGGCTCGGGGACGAGGTGGGCGTTCAGGGCGTCGCGGACGACCTCGGCCTTCCAGGCCTTCGCAAGATCGACGTGGACGACCTGGCCGGTGGCGTGAACCCCCGCGTCGGTGCGGCCGGCGGCCTGGAGGCGCAGCGCCTCGCCGCAGAAGCCCTTCACGGCCCGCTCGATGGAGCCCTGGATCGACGGCAGCTCCCCCTGCGCCTGGAAGCCGTGGTAGGGCCGCCCGTCATACTCGATCAGCAGCCGGTAGCGCGGCATCAGCCGAGCCTCTCGCCAGCTGCGACCGACTGGCCGCGCAGGAAAGCCTCCGCGTCCTGCGCCGCGCGGCCTTCGCGCTGCACCCGAAGCAGCCGCACCGCGCCCGACCCGCAGGCGACCAGCAGCGCCTCGTCCAGCACCTCGCCCGGCGCGCCGTCGCCGTCCTCGTTCGCCGAAAGCAGCGCCTTCACGCGCACCGGTCCTCGGTCGGTGGGGAGCTCGAACCAGGCCCCCGGCGCGGGCGAGAGGCCGCGGATCTTGCGATCCACCTCGGCGCCCGGCCGGGTCCAGTCGATGCGCGCCTCCCTGGGGCGGATCTTCTTCGCATAGGTGACGCCGTCGGACGCCTGCGGCGTCTCCCTGGCCTCGCCGCGCTCGAGGGCGTGGAGCGTGCGGACCAGGAGCTCGGCGCCGGCTTCGGCCATGCGGTCGTGCAACGTTCCGGCGGTGTCGAGCGGACCGATGCGCAAGGTTTGCGTGGCGAGAATCGGGCCTTCGTCGAGCCCCTCGGTCATCCGCATGACCTGAACCCCGGTCACCGCGTCGCCGGCCATGATCGCCCGCTGGATGGGCGCGGCGCCCCGCCACCTGGGCAGCAGCGAGCCGTGCAGGTTGAAGGCGCCCAGCGTCGGCGCCTCCAGCACCTCCCGGGGCAGGATCTGGCCGAACGCGACGACCACCGCCGCGTCGAGCCCGAGCGCCCGGAAGGCCGCGACCTCGGCCGGATCCCGCATCGAGGCGGGCGTGCGGACCGGGAGGCCGTGTGCCCCCGCGAAGGCGTGCGCCGGCGAGGGCCTTAGCTCGTGGCCGCGGCCGCGCGGCGCCGGCGGCTGGGAATAGACGCAGGCCACCTCGAATCCCGCCTCGACGATCCGCCGGAGCGAAGCCACCGCGAAGTCGGGGGTGCCGAGGAAAGCGAGCCGCATGCGCCGTCCTCTAGCCGGGACGGCCGACTTGCGCAAAACGCCGGAACCTGCCGTAAAGCTTGGCGGTTGCACAGGCGACCCGACGGAGGCTTGCCGCCATGCGTACGCTCCTCACCGCATCGTTCCTCGGCCTGCTGCTGGCCGTCGGGGCCTGCAGCAAGGCCGACCAGCAGAAGACCCAGGCCGACACCAAGTCCGCCGCCGCCGACGTGAAGTCCAGCGGCGATCAGGCCGGCCAGGAGGTCAAGGCGGACGCCAAGAAGCTCGGTGCCGACATCAAGACGAGCGCCGCCAAGAGCGGGAAGGACCTGAAGGCCATCGCCAAGGACCCGGAAGTCAAGAAGGCCGCAGGCGATCTCAAGGCTTCGCTGAAGGAGCTCGGCTCCTCGGTGAAGGACGCCTCCAAGCGCCACAAGGATGAGGACACGAACTCCGCCTCGGGAGAAAAGAGCGGCCAGTAGCGTTCGAGGCGATCAGGCCGCCTTGGCCTGCTTCTTGACCTTCTTGATGGCCTGCTCGCGCTTCAGCCGCGACAGGTGGTCGATGAACAGCACCCCGTCGAGATGGTCCATCTCATGCTGGATGCAGACGGCGAACAGGCCCTCGGCGTCCTCCTCGACCGTCTCGCCCCGATAGTCGAGGTAGCGGATCTTCACGCGCGCCGGCCGCTCCACCTCGTCGTAGATCTCCGGCACCGAGAGGCAGCCCTCCTCGTAGGGCGCGGTCTCCTCGGAGGCCCAGAGGATCTCGGGATTGGCGAAAAAGCGCGGCTGCTTCTCCTCGCCGTCGCGGGCGATGTCCATGACGATCACCCGCTTCGGCACGCCCACCTGGATGGCGGCGAGGCCGATGCCGGGCGCCGCGTACATGGTCTCCAGCATGTCGTCCATCAGCGCCCGCAGCTCGTCATCGACGCGCTCGACGGGCGCGGAGACCTCCTTCAGGACCGGGTTCGGGACGACGAGGATTTCACGGATCGCCATGCCAGCGAGGTAGGAGGCTGGGTACCGACCGTCAAGTTGGCGCGAGCCCGCAGTCTCAGCTCTCGTCGCCGGCCACCAGCCGCACCGGCGGCGCATCGGGTTTGCCGAGCTTGCTCAGCGGCCTGACCGCCGTCTCGACCGGCTGCAGCTCGGCGACCTCGCGGGCTTCGTGGTCGACCTTCAGCTCCTCGAAGCGGCGGGCCTGGGTCAGCACCTGGCTCTCCAGCGAGCCCACGAACTGGTTGTAACGCGAGACCGCCGCCTCCAACGCCTTGCCGACCGAGCCGGCGTGGCCGCCCATCACCGCGATGCGCTTGTAGAGCTCGCGCCCGAGGTCGGCGACGAGCCGGGCGTTGGCCGCCTGCTCCTCTACCCGCCAGCCATAGGCCACCGCCTTGCAGAGCGCGAACAGCGTCGAGGGGGTGACGATCACCACCCGCCGGTCCATGGCCTCCGTCATCAGCTCCGGCGCCTGGTCGAGGGCGGCGGCCAGCATGGAATCGCCGGGCACGAACATCGCCACGAAGTCCGGCGAGGCCTCGAACTGGTCCCAGTAGGCCCTGGCCGAGAGCCCCTGGATGTGGCCGCGCACGCTCTGCACGTGGCGGGCGAGCGCCGCCGCGCGCGCGGTCTCGTCGGTCGCCTCCTGCAGCTCGAGAAAGGCGTTCAGCGAGCACTTGGCGTCGATCACGAACACCGCTCCGCCCGGCAGGCGCACGGTGACATCCGGCCGCCGCCGCCCCTCGTCGGTGTCGGTGGAGGCCTGCTCCTCGAAGTCGTAGCGATGCGAGAGCCCCGCCGCCTCCAGCACGTTGCGCAGCGTCTGCTCGCCCCAGCGGCCCTGCACGCCCGCCCCGCGCCGAAGCGCCGCCGAGAGCTTGCGCGCCTCCTCCTGGGTCGCCGTCGAGGCCTGCAGCAGGGCCGTGATCTGGGCCTTCAGGCCGCCGGCGTCTTCGGCGCGGGCCTTCTCCACCGCCGCCAGTTGTTCCTGGTATCTCTGCAGCGTCTCCGCGACCGGCTTGAGCTGCGCCTCCAGCTTGGCCTGCGCCAGCTGCTCGCGGCTCGCCTGGACTTCCTCGTTCCGTTTCAGGATCGCCTCGGCGACGCTCTCGGCGGAGCGGGCGGCCTGCGCCTCCACCATCCGCGCCTGCTCCTGCAGGAGCCCGATCCTGGCCTCGGCGAGCTTGGCGCGGGAGCGCTCGCGCAGCCCCCAGGCGAGCGCGGCTACGGTCGAAGCGCCGGCGAGCAGCGCGAGAATCAGCAGCAGGTTCATGCTGCGTTCTTAGCTTGCCCGGCGAGTCGGGGCCACTGCGGCGCTCAAGCCGGCCGGCGGGCCCGCAACGCCTGGGCGATGGTGCCGTCGTCGAGCCAGTCGAGCTCGCCGCCGACCGGCACGCCGCGGGCCAGCATGGTCACTGCGACGCCGGTGTTCGCCAGCCGCTCGGCCAGGTAATGCGCGGTGGTCTGGCCGTCGACCGTCGCCGGCAGCGCCAGGATGACTTCGCGGACCTCCTCGCCCGCGGCTCGCGCCACCAGCGGGCCGATGCGCAGCGCCTCGGGCCCTACGCCGTCGAGGGCCGAGAGCAGGCCGCCCAGCACGTGGTAGCGGCCGCGGAACGCGCCGGCGCGCTCCATGGCCCAGAGCGCCCCCACCTCCTCGACCACGCAGATCAGCGCGCCGTCGCGGCCGGGATCGGCGCAGATCGCGCAGGGATCCTGGGTGTCCAGCGCGCCGCAGAGGTGGCAGGTCTTCACCCGCGCTGCGGCCTCGGCGAGCGCGTCGGCGAGCGGGGCCAGGAGCTGGTCGCGGCGCTTGAGCAGCGCCAGGGCGGCGCGCCGCGCCGAGCGCGGCCCGAGCCCGGGCAGCTTCGCGAGCAGGGCGATCAGCCGCTCGATCTCGGGTCCGGCGGATTGGGCCAACTAGAACAGCTTCGGCATGCCGGGCATGCCGGCGAAGGGGCCGGCCGCCTGCTTCATCAGCTCCTGCTGCTCGGCGTCGAGCTTGCGCTTGGCGTCGGCGTGGGCGGCGACCACCAGGTCGGCCACCACCTCAGCCTCGCCCGGCGCCATCAGGCTCTCGTCGATGTCGACGCGCGCGAGCTCGCCGGTGCCCTTCAGGACCAGCTTGACCATGCCGCCGCCGGACGTCCCCTCCACCTCCATCTCGGCGAGCTTCGCCTGCGCCTCGGCCAGCTTCTGCTGCATGGCCTGCGCCTGCTTCATGATCGCGTTCAGATCCTTCAAGGCTCAGTCCTCTTCGCTGTCGTCCTCGACCGGCGGCTCGGCGGCGGGCTCGGGACTGGCGATGTTGCGCACGCCGACGATCTCGGCGCCCGGAAAGGCCTGCAGCACCTCGCGGACGAATGGATCGGCTTCCACCTCGGCGCGAACTTCCCGCTCCTGCCGCTTCTGCCGCTCCCAGGCGCTCTCGGCCCCGCCGCCGCCGTGGGCGGCGATCAGCCAGCGTTCGCCGGTCCACTCCTTCAGCCGCCCGACGAGGCGCTGGGCTAGGTTGGCCGGCGCGCCGGGCGCGGGCTCGTACTCGATCGCGCCGGACCGGAAGCTGATCGGGCGGACGTAGCGCTCGACGTCGAGCTTGAGGGCGATGTCGCGCCGCTGCTCGATCAGCGCCAGCATGTCTTCGAAGGTGGCCAGCGACACGACCGGGTCCTTCGCCGGCTGCACCTGCACCTGGGGCGCCGGGCTGCGCGCCGTCGCCGCGGCCCCGCCGCCCGAGCCTGCGCTCGCCGCCCCGCCCGAGCCGCCGCTCGGAGCGCCGGCCGGCAGCGGCTCGCCCGACTGCAGCCGCTTCAGCGCCTGCTCCGGCCCCGGCAGATCGGCGGCGTAGGCCAGCCGGATGATGGCCATGTCGGTGGCGGCCGCCGCGTCGGGTGCGCGGCGCACCTCGTCATAGGCCTTGAGTGTGAGCTGCCACAGGCGCGCCAGCGTCCCGGCCGAGACCGCTGCGCCGACGGCGGTCAGGCGCGCGGCCTGGTCCTTGGGCAGCACCAGCGCCTGCGGCCCGATCGCCTTGGCGACGGAAGCGCCATGGCAGTGATCCAGCAGATCGAGCATCACCTGGTCCGGGCTCGCCCCGAAGCCGTGGAGGGCGCGGAAGGTCTCGATGGCGGCCCCCGCCTCGCCTTTCATGATCTGCTCGAAGAGGCTGATGGTCTGCGCCCGGTCGGCCAGGCCCAGCATGTCGCGGACTTCTTCGGCGGTGACCGTCTGGCCGGGCTCGGCCTGGACGATCGCCTGGTCGAGCATCGACTGGGCGTCGCGCACCGAGCCTTCCGCGGCGCGGGCGATCAGCATCAGGCCGTCGGCCTCGACGCGGGCGCCCTCGTTCTCACAGATCATCTCCAGGTTCTTGACGATCGCCTCCAGCTCGACCCGCCTCAGGTCGAACCGCTGGGTGCGCGACAGGATCGTCACGGGCACCTTGCGGATCTCGGTGGTGGCGAAGATGAACTTGGCGTGCGGCGGCGGCTCTTCCAGCGTCTTCAGGAGCGCATTGAATGCGCCCGTCGAGAGCATGTGCACCTCGTCGATGATGTAGACCTTGTAGCGCGCCTCGACGGGCGCATAGCGCACGCCTTCCAGCAGCTCGCGCATGTCGGCCACCCCGGTGCGCGAGGCGGCGTCCAGCTCGAGGACGTCCATGTGCCGGCCCTCGATGATCGCCCGGCAGTGGCGGCCTTCCTCGCGAAGGTCGAGCGTCGGTTCATGGACGGCGGCGGTATCGTAGTTGAGGGCGCGCGCCAGCAGCCGCGCGGTGGTCGTCTTGCCGACGCCGCGGACGCCGGTCAGCATGAAGGCGTGCGCGATCCGGCCGGTGGCGAAGGCGTTGCGCAGCGTGCGGACCATCGCCTCCTGGCCATAGAGGTCCTCGAAGCTGCGCGGCCGGTACTTGCGCGCGATGACCGTGTAGGCGGCGGAGTCCTCGACTTGTCCCGCGGAAGCCTCCGGCGAAGGCGCACCGCCGAACATGTCGCGCGCGTTGGGATCACGCTCTGGGGTATCGTCGTCGAGCGTGAGGTCTTCGTCCGCCATGGCGCCTTGGAGAGGATGGGTGGAGACCGGACAGCGACCCGGAGCGAAACTCGTTACGGCTGCTTCCTTCCGGACCTGACCGGGTTGGCGAGGCGTCCGCCCGCCGCCGATCTCCGCCTCCTATATCGCCGCTGGCGTGGGGTTCCGCAAGCTGAGGCGCGGAGCCGCAGCGGTATGCCATTTTCCCGAACGTCGTCTCCGGCCTTGTGCCGGGGATTCGCGGCGGAGATGAACGCTTGAATCGGAGTCCATGGGCGGCCGGGACGAGCTCGGCCCTGACGGACGGTTGGGGTTTGAATGATGGCGCCCTAAAAGCCCGGCATGCCTCTCGACGTCTTCAGGAACACCTTCGCCGGCAACCCGCTCGACCGCGCGAGCGACCGCCGGCCCGACAAGGCCTGGATCGCACGCCAGCTCGCCGCGCCGGACTCGCTGGCGCTGGCGCTCTGGAACGGCCGCCCGCTGGTGGAGCCCAGGAAGGAGGGCGGCCATCAGATCGCCTACCTGCCCGCCAGGATGGCCGAGGAGCTTTCCGAGGGCGGCGAGCAGCTGCTGTTCCTCGGGCTCTGGAAGGAGACCGCGGTCTTCGCTCTCGATCTCGACGGCGAGGCCAATCCGGCCGACGGCGGACCGCTCGCCGGGATGGGCGCGTTCGAGGACCTGCGCCGCGTGGCCATGAGCCTGCCGCCGGGCGATGCGGCCATGGTCGCCACCGCCAAGGCGATGTTCGAATGGCGCCGCCGCCACCGCCACTGCGCGGTCTGCGGCGAGCCCACCGTCGCCGTCGACGGGGGCTGGAAGCGGCAGTGCCCCGCCTGCGAAGCCGAGCACTTCCCGCGCACCGATCCGGTGGTGATCATGCTGCCCTACCACGGCGACCGCTGCATGCTCGGCCGTCAGGAGGCCTGGCCGAAAGGCATGTTCTCCGCGCTGGCCGGCTTCCTGGAGCCCGGCGAGTCGATCGAAGAGGCCTGCGCGCGCGAACTCAATGAAGAAGCCGGGCTGCACGCGGTGAAGGTCCGCTACCACTCCACCCAGCCGTGGCCCTATCCGTCGTCGCTGATGATCGGCCTGATCGCCGAGGTGGAGGACGAGGAGGGGACGCCCGACCAGACCGAACTCTCCGAGGTCCGCTGGTTCACCCGCGAGGAGGCGAAGCAGCTGATCGCCGGCCAGATCGAAGGAACCTTCGCCCCCCAGCCCCTCGCCATCGCCCACCAGCTCATCAAGGCCTGGGCGGAAGCGGGCTGATCAGGTCCTCCCCCCGGAGGGAGATCGCCCAGAGGGCTCCCCTGCTACGGGAGCAACGGGGCCTAGCGGCTCCTGAACGGATCGGCGGGGTAGACGCCCAGGATCTCGAATTTCTCAGAGAAGAACTGCAGCTCCTCGAAGGCCAACGCCAGGCCACGGTCCTCGGGGCGGCCGTCGACTTCGGCGTAGAAGAAGGTGGCCGTCCAGGCGCCGTTCTCCATGTAGCTCTCGAGCTTGGTCATGTTGACGCCGTTGGTCGCGAAGCCGCCGAGCGCCTTGTAGAGCGCCGCCGGCAGGTTCCTGACCCGGAACACGAAGCTGGTGATACAGGGTTCGGTGAACGGCGGCGCCGGCGGATTGGGGTCCGCCGTCATGATCAGGAAGCGGGTGGTGTTGTGGTGCTCGTCCTCGATGTCGCGCAGCAGGATCTCGAGCCCGTAGATCTCGGCTGCGAGCGCCGGCGAGATCGCCGCCTTGGCCGGATCGGGGTGCTCGGAGAGCAGCTTGGCGGCGCCGGCCGTATCGCCCGTCGCCTCGGTCTTCAGCTTCAGCCGCCGGATGGTCTTGCGGCATTGGCCGAGCGCGATGGGCATGCTCATCGCCGTCTTGATGTCCTCCAGCTTCGCGCCCTTCACGCCCATCAGCTGGAAGTGGATCGGTTTGAACCGCTCGCCGATGATCTTCAGGCCCGAGGACGGCAGCAGGTGGTGCACGTCGGCGACCCGGCCGGCCGTGGAATTCTCCACCGGGATCATGCCGAGATCGCAGCTGCCGGTCTTCACCGCCGCGAACGCTTCCTCGAAGGTGGCGCACGGAACGGGCTGGCCGTCGGGGAACGCCGCCAGGCAGGCCTCGTGGCCGTTGGCGCCTAGCTCCCCCTGGAAGGCGATCCTACGCTGGGTCATGCCGTGGCCCTCGCATGGGCGCGGGCGCGCTCGAGGTCGGCCGGGTTGTCGACCGAGATCGGCGGCTCGTCGAGCACGGTCGTCCAGATCGACATGCCGAGCTCCAGCGCCCTGAGCTGCTCCAGCCGCTCGCGCATCTCCAGGGGTGACGGCGGCGCTGCGGTGAAGCGTTCCAGCGCCTCGCGGCGGTAGGCGTAAACCCCGTGGTGCAGCCACACCGGCCCGTCGCCGTAGAGCACGGAGCGGGTGAAGTAGAGGGCGCGCGCGGTGCGTCCGTCCGGCTGCATCGAGGCGACCACCTTGGGGATGTCCGGGTTGCGCCGCTCGGCCGGATCGCGCTCGGCCACCATGATGGTGCAGATATCGCACGCCGGGTGCTCGGCCAGCAGCGCCGCGCAGGCGGCGAGCGCGGCAGGATCGAGGAAGGGCATGTCGCCCTGCAGGTTGATGACCACGTCGTGCTGGCTCCCCGGGTCGAGTTCGGCGAGCGCGGCGAGGATCCGGTCGGAGCCGGAGGGCAGGTCCGGATCGGTCAGGACGGCGCGTCCGCCGGCGCCTTCCACGGCCGAAACGATCGCCGCATCACCCGCCGCGACAGCCACAGGACCGGCCCCCGCGGCCTCGGCTTGACGCAGCACGCGGACGATCATTGGTATGCCGCCGATGTCCGCCAGGGGTTTGCCCGGCAGACGTGTCGCGGCCATCCGCGCGGGGATCAGGACGATGGGGTTCATGGGGCCAGCGGGCGGGTTGCGCGAGCGCCGGTAGCGTGTAAGAGAGCCGGGCGCAATAAGGGGCGGGATTCCCGCGCGGTCGCCGGTCTCGAGGGGCCGGTCGTGGAGAGGGCCGACGAAGGATCAATGGCGAGCGATCTCACGTTCAACAAGGTCGCCGGCGCGGTGCTCGCGACGGGTCTGGTCATCGTGGGCCTTCGGGCGCTTTCGTCGGGCATGTTCACCCCGGAGCAGCCGGCCAAGCCGGGCTACAAGGTCGAGGTCGCTGCGGAGGCGGGCGCCGAGTCCAATGCGCCTGAGGTGCCGCCCGATTGGGGCACGGTGCTGCCCAAGGCCGACGTGGCCGCCGGCCAGACGACCTTCGCCAAGTGCCAGGCCTGCCACAGCCTGACCGCCAACGGCATCGGTCCGGACCTGATGGGCGTGGTGGGCCGCAAGCCGGGCAGCGAGCCGGGCTTCTCCTACTCGCCGGCCATGGAGGCGTTCGCCGCCAAGCAGCCGATCTGGGACTACGACCACCTGTTCGAGTTCATCAAGGGGCCGCAGAACTACATCCCCGGCACCAAGATGACCTTCGTCGGCCTCAAGAAGCCGGAAGATCGCATCAACGTGATCGCCTTCCTGCACACCCAGGGCTCGCACCTGCCGATTCCTGCGCCGAACCCGGCCAAGGCCGCGGCGGCCGCGGGAACGACCGGGCCCGCCGGTGCGGCCGCACCCGGCGCGGCGGCTGGCAACAAGCCGGTCGCGACCGGCACGACCGCGGGCGGCCCGACGGCCGGCGCGGGCCAGGGCGCCAAGGCCGGCGGTCCGGCCGGTCAGGGCAAGAACGCCGGGACCAATGCGGCCCCGCAGCAGCAGGGCGTCTCCGGCCCGGGCAAAGCCGGCGGCGACACCGCCAAGCACTGAGCTCCCTAGAGAGGCGGGATTCGTCTGAAGCTCGTCGGCTCGCCGTGGCCCTCGGCGGCGATGCGCGCGATCGCCTCGTCCAGCGGCTCGATGGCGACCATCATGTGATGGCCGTTGGCGTGGACGATCCGCTGGGCGTCAAGGCCGATCGCCACGTGCGCCTTCCAGAACACCAGGTCGCCGCGGCCGAACCCCGGCCTGTCGATCGCCTGGCCCACCGCCTCCTGCTGGTCGGTGTCGCGCGGGCAGGCCCGGCCGCAGGCGAACAGCGCCTGCTGCACCAGCCCCGAGCAGTCGAGTCCCAGGCTCTCGCGGCCGCCCCACAGGTAGGGCGCGCCCAGGTGCCGCTCGGCCACCGCAGCCGGATCGGCCTCGAAGGCGCCGATCGGCGCCAGGTGCTCGGCGGTCATCCAGCCGGCCCCGCGGACCTTGCGCAGCCGCCCCTCGGCGGCCTCCATGCTGACCAGGGCGTTCAGGGAATAGGGGCCCCGCGCCCGGGTCTTGATGCTCGGGCCCTCGAAGGCGTAGGTGCGCAGCGCCGCGACCCGGTGGGTCGGCGCAGGGCCCGGCGGCCGCAGCGCCTCCGCTCTGACGAATCCCACGTAGCCGTCGCGCCGGGCCTGGCCCCAGACCCAGCCGTTCGCCTCCTCCTCCAGGACATCGAAAGCCTCGCCGAACAGGATCTGGTCCATCTGCTCGGCCGAGGCGTCCGGGCCCGCGTGGACGCCGGCCGCCGGCGCCGCGCAGATCATCGGCCTCGGATCCAGATACACCTCGGCGGGCACGACGCCCTCGAGCGCGCGCGCCGCGACCCCGTCGCGCAGCGGCGTGATGCGCGGGTCCAGCTTCACCCGAAACGTTCCCCGAGCAGGCCATAGAGCCCGCGGATCGCCTGCGCCTCGGCGCCCGCGGGCCAGCCGGCCCGGCCCCGCGGGTTCCAGGCGAAAATGTCGAAGTGGGCCCAGGCTCCCTGCGGGGCGAAGCGCTGCAGGAACAGCGCCGCGGTCACCGAGCCCGCCTGCGCCCAGCCGTCGGGATCGTTCTTGATCTCGGCCACGTCGGACTCCAGCGCCTCGGCGTAGGGTTTCCAAAGCGGCATGCGCCAGAGCGGATCGCAGGCGGCCTCGGCGTGGCGGGCGATATCGGCGGCCAGCTGATCGTCGTCGGTGTAGAACGGCGGCAGCTGCGGCCCGAGGGCCACGCGCGCGGCGCCGGTGAGGGTGGCGAAGTCGAGCGTCAGGGCCGGTTCCAGCTCGGCCGCGCGGGTCAGCGCATCGGCGAGGATCAACCGCCCCTCCGCGTCGGTGTTGCCGACCTCGATGGAGAGCCCCCGCCGCGAGGCGAGCACGTCGCCCGGGCGCATCGCGTCGCCCGAGATGGCGTTCTCCACCGCCGGGACCAACACCGCCAGGCGGACCGGCAGCCCCGCCGCCATCACCATCCGCCCGAGCGCCAGCGCGTGGGCCGCTCCGCCCATGTCCTTCTTCATCAGCCGCATGCCGGCCGAAGGCTTGATGTCGAGGCCGCCGGTGTCGAACACCACGCCCTTGCCGACCAGGGCGACGCGAGGGGCGTCCGCCTTGCCCCAGGTGATCTCGATCATCCGCGGCGCGCGCTCGGGAACCGCGGCGCGGCCGACGGCGTGCACCGCCGGATAGTTGGCCTCCAGCAGGCCCTCGCCGGTCACGACCGTGATCTCGGCGCCGTGCTGCTCGGCGATCTCGCGGGCGATGGTCTCGATCTGCTTGGGGCCCATGTCGTTGGCGGGGGTGTTGACCATGTCGCGGGCGAGCGCGCAGGCATGCGCCACCTGCCGGACCTCAGCGGCGTCGAAGCCCTCGGCCAGCAGCCTGGGCTTGTCACTCGCGGGCTTCTTGTAGCGATCGAACTTATAGCTGCCGAGCGCGAAGGCGAGCGCGATCTGGTCGGCCGCGAGCCCCTTCGGCGCACGCGCGATCCGGTAGGTCCCGGCGGGCAGCTTGGCGGGCAGGGCGCGGAACGCCAAGGCGTCCGGCGTCTGTCCCAGTCCGAACAGCACGCTGGCCAGCGCGCCGTCCCGGCCGGGGACCGCCAGCACCTGACCGGCCTTGCCCTTGAATTCGGAGATGGCGGCGTAGGCCTTGGCCGCGGCGGGGGCGGCCGCGAGCGCCGACTCCGTCTCGCTCTCCAGCAGCGCGCGCACCGGGATCGCCGGACCTTCGGCGGTGTCGAGGATGACGTCGGACATGGGCGACCCGCGGCTTGCAAGGAGGTCCACCCTGTCGCGCAAGTCCCGCCGGGCCGCAACCCGCCCGGGAGCGGATCGGCGCGCGCTGCGCTCAACCGCCGTCCCGAAAAAGCAGAAGGCCCCCGCGCCTGGGCGCGGGGGCCTTCGTTGCTCGTCTACGCGAACAACGACTACGGCAGAGCGTTGTCGATCTTCGTGAAGGTCGTGTTGAGCTTCGAGCCGACGGCGGTGACAGCGGTCACCAGCACAACGGCGATCAGCGCGGCGATCAGGCCATATTCGATGGCCGTGGCGCCGGATTCGTCCTTGAGGAAACGCGTGACGTACTTGGACATGACTTGCTCCTTCTAATCGCGGGCCGGCGGCGGGAGGGGAAAGGACCACCGCCTGCTCGTCCAAACGCAGGACCAATTTCGCCGAACGCGTTTAATTCCCAGTAAACACCAGAGTATTCGCGGCAAAATTTCTTTGGTTTACTGAAATTAATCATGATCATCTGTTAAGCATATGCCCTATTCTTGGCCGAAAAATCCTGTAGATTCAATGGGCGTTTCCGCGCGGAACCCCGCTCGCGGCCTATTGGAGCGCCTTGAAAAAAATCGCAGGCCGAGCTGACTCGCCGCGAGCTGCCGCCGCGATCAGGCCGCCCGGGGGCCCGCGCCGCGCACGAACAGCAGCCCCACGAGCCCCACTCCGAGCAGCAGGACGATGCTCGCAAACCCGCCCTGCTGGGTGTGCGTCACCCGCGTGCCGATGTTGACCAGGCTGGGCGCCAGCCAGGCGGTCGCTACGCCGGACAGCGCATAGACGCCGAAGAAGGCGCCGGTCTGCTCGGGCGGAGTGAGCCGGGTCAGGGTGGTCCGCGCCGAGGCGTACTGGCCGGTGATGAAGATCGCATTGTTGAAGCCGATCAGCAGGTAGATGAGGTCCGGCCAGGTCCGGTACACCGGCCCGTCCCACAGCGGCGCGTGCGCGTGCGGATCGAAGTGGACCACATAGAAGATGGTGTCGGGGCGCATGCCCAGCAGCGCGATCAGCCCCAGCATGGTCATGAAGATCTCGATCCGGAGCGCGTTCTTGGGCCCGAGCCCGGCGTCCAGCCAGCGGCCGACGAAGCCGCCGAACACCGCAAGCACGGAGAGGATGACGCCGGTGATCAGGAGCTCCAGCGGACCCCACTTCATGACGCCCGCCGCTAGGACCCCGAAGAAGAACAAGACGCCGTTCATGCCGTCGACGAAGAACATCCGGCTGGCCAGGTAGACGACCGCGTCCTTGAAGCGGCGCACGGTCTTCAGCATCGCCCAGAGGTCCTTGGCCCCGTCGGCGAGCGCCTTCAGGGCCGGGACGCCGGTGCGCGGCGCATCGGGCGTGAACAGCAGCAGCGGGACGACCCCCAGCAACAGGATCCCGGCTGCGAGCAAGGCGGTGACCCGCTCCGGCTCGTGGCGGGCGGGGTCGAGGCCGAACAGCGGGTGGGCGGGCACCCAGCCCCAATGCACCTTGCCCGGCAGCGCGAACGCCCAGGCCGTGAAGGCGAGCGCCAGGACCGAGGCGCCGTTGCCGAGCGACAGAGCCAGGCCCGAGGCCTTGTGGGCGCTCTCCAGCCCGGCGGCCCTGACCAGCATCGAGTTGTGCAGCACCTCGGTGTAGGAGAACAGCACGTTGACCACCATGGCGATGAACATGGTGGCGGTGATCGACAGCCCGCTCTGGTCGGGCCTGGCCCACCACAGCGCCGCAATCATCGGCGTCATCACCGCCACCAGCAGGGCGATCCAGGCCTTGCGCGGCCCGAGCTTGTCGATCGAGGCGCCCAGGAACGGGGCGGTGCCCATCACGATCCAGCCGGCGTACTGCTGCCAGCGAGAGATCTCCTCCTGCCCGCGCACCGGATCGCCGACCATCACCGAGGCGACGTAGGGCATGAACATGTAGATGGTGATCAGGATCACGTACGGATCCCGCCCGCCCTCGAAGATCGACCAGGAGATCGCGCCGCGGTTCAGCTTGGCGTCGCCGCCGATCTCCGAAACGATCGGCGGGTCGATGACGGACGACGGCCCGTGGGTCTCGATCGAGCTGGATTCGGTCAACGGCGTCTCCCCGGGGCGGCTCCGCCCTTATCGGAGAGGCGGTTTGCGGCCGACGTTAGCCGCAACGCCCGGAGCGCGCTAGGCGGCGAGCTTCGGCTCGGCGGCGGCCAGCGCCGCGGCGGCGTCGGCCTTGAATCCCTCCGAACTCAGCGCCTGGCAGAGCGCCGTCAGGCATAGCCGCACGTGCCACGGCGTCGCGGAGGCGCCCATCAGCCCAATCCGCCAGATGCGGCCCTTCAGAGGCCCGAGCCCTGCGCCGATCTCCAGGTCCCAGGTCTGCAGCACCCGCGCGCGGACCGCGGCTTCCTCGACGCCGTCCGGGACCACGACAGCGTTCAGCTGCGGCAGCCGATGAGCCGGATCGCCCAGGATCTGCAGCCCCACGGCCTCCAGCCCGGCGGCGAACGCCTCGTGCATGCGGGCGTGGCGGACGATCGCCGCCTGCTGGCCCTCCTCGAACAGCGCGACCAGCGCTTCGTGCAGGCCATAGAGCGCGTTGATCGGGGCGGTGTGGTGATAGGTCCGGCCGCCCTCGCCACCCCAGTAGGACATCAGCAGGTTGAAATCGAGCAGCCAGTTGCGGACCTTCTCCTTGCGTCCGGAGATCGCCGCCTGCGCCTGTTTGGAGAGCGCGATGGGCGCAAGGCCGGGCGGCGCGGAGAGGCACTTCTGGGTCCCCGAATAGACCACGTCGGCGTCCCAGCCCGCCACGTCGACGGCGATGCCGCCCAGCGAGGTCACGCAATCGACGACCGTCAGCGCGCCGTGCTTGCGGGCCAGCGCGCAGAGCGGGGCGGGATCGCTCCGCGCCCCCGTCGAGGTCTCGGCGTGAACGAAGGCCAGCACCTTGGTCCGTGCTTCCGCGAGCGCCGGCTCCAGCTTCTTCGGATCGACCGGCTGGCCCCACTCGTGCTCGACGGTGACCACGCTCGCGCCCGCGCGGGCCGCCATGTCGGCCATCCGGCCGCCGAACGCCCCGTTGACGGCGATCACCGCCCGGTCGCCGGGCTCCAGCAGGTTCATCATCGCCGCCTCCATGCCGGCGGTGCCCGGGGCGGGTAGCGGCACGCAGGCGTGCTCGGGGGCGTTGAACAGCCGCTGCAGCGCGGCCTTGATCTCCTCCATCAGCGCCTGGAACGCAGGATCGAGGTGGCCGATCGTCGGCCTGGCGAGCGCGGCCAGCACGCGGGGGCTGACGTCGGAGGGGCCCGGCCCCATGAGGATCCGCCGCGGCGGTTGGAAGCTTTGCATCATCACTCCGTGATTCACGGCGTGGTGATTAGGCGCCTCGCGCGGCGCACGCAATTGTTGTCGTGGGCCTTCCTCTGGAGGTCTGTCCCTGATTGCGCCCGTCGCGGCTTGCGGAGGCTGCGGCGGGCGCACGCATATCAGCCCAGCAGCTTGTCGTGGATGCGGTCACGCAGGGCCGCGTCGATCCCGAGCGCGTCTTCCAGGTAGCCGTCGATGGAGCCGAACCGCTCGCGCATGGCCTCGAAAGCCTGTGCGAGATAGGCCGCGTCCACCGAGATCGCGATCCTCACCGCCTCTTCGCTGGGGGTCCGCCCGATGTTGTCGCCGATCGCCTGCCGCACCAGGCCGATGCGGGCTTCGATCCGCGCGGGATCGTTGGTCAGCAGGTAGTCGTGGAGGATGTCGTCGTCGTGCACGCCTGCGATGTGCTGAGTGAGCGCGCAGGCGATGCCGGTGCGGTCCTTGCCCGCCGTGCAGTGCACGAGGATGCCGCCGCGGCCTTCCGCGAGCGCGCGGAAGTAGCGACGGTAGAGATCGATGTGCCGGGGCTCCGCGGGCGCCTGGCGGTAGTAGTCCAGCATGTAGTTCTGGAACGACGCGGGCGTCAGGTCGGAGCGCGCGATGAACTCCTGCCACTCGTCGAGGCTCTGCTGGCCGACGTCGCTGTCGATCACCACGCCGCCGAAGCCGGGCCAGCGGCGCGCGACGTCGCGCTCGCGTTCGTTCGGCCGGCGCAGGTCGACGATGACGCCGATGCCGAGATCGGCCAGCCTCTCGAGGTCCTGGTCCGTGGCGCGGGCATGGTGGCCCGAGCGGAACAGCCGGCCGGTCGCCATCACCGCTCCGTGCCTCGTGCGGTAGCCGCCGAAGTCGCGGAAGTTGTCGATGCCCTCGAAGGCGATGGACGCGGTCATGGCGCCTCGCTTAGCGCCGAGGTCTGACGGAATCGAGACAGCCCCTCAGCCCGCCAGCACGCGGTCGTGAATCCGTCCGCGCGCCTCCGCGTCGATGCCCAGCGCCTGCTCCAGATAGGCGTCCACCGAGCCGCAGGTCTCCCGGATGGTCGCAAACGCCGTCTCCAGGTACTCCGGGAACACCGACACCGCGGTGCGCAGCGCCTCGTCGCTCGCCGTCCGCCCGAGGTGCTCGGCGAAATAGGGCTCGAGCGCCGCGATCTTCCGCTCCATGCGGGTTTCGTCGTTGGTCAGCAGGTAGTCGGCCATGATGTCGTCCGGATGGACGCCCGCGATGTGGTGGGTGAGCGCGCAGGCGATGCCGGTGCGGTCCTTGCCCGCTGCGCAGTGCACCAGCACCGCGCCCTCGGCGTCGCCCAGGCTGCGGAAATAGGCGCCGTAGAGATCGGTGTAGCGGGCCTCGAAGGGCGTCACCCGGTAGTAGTTGCGGGTGTCCTCGAAGAACCAACCGGCGCTGAGGTCGCAGACCTTCAGCTTGTCGAGCCAGTCGGGATGCTCCGAGACGATGTCGTTCTCGATCACTGCGGCGTCGAAGCCGTTCCAACGGCGCGACGGCTCGCGCCGGCGCTCGTGCGGCTGGCGCAGGTCGACCACCACCTTGACGCCGAGCTCCCGCAGCCGGACGAGGTCGGCGTCGCTCGCCAAGTGGTGCGCGCCGGACCGGTAGAGCCGGCCCGTCTTCACGCCGCGCCCGCAGGCGGTGGGATAGCCGCCGAAGTCCCGGAAGTTCTCGATCCCGTCGAAGTCGATGTGCCGGCTCATCGGCCGATCCTCTAACCCGCTTCGGGCGACGGATCGAGACGGCTATGGCTCATGGCCGTCCGGCTCCGGCCTTCGGCGATGGCGCCGCGGCGGGAGCCGCCGGCGGCGCGGCGGCGACGGGATGGGTCTCCTCGTAACGTGCGCCTTGCAGGGCGTTGGCGAGGGAGTAGTTCCCCTCGTGGCAGGCGTATTCGTAGATCGGTCCCTTGGCGGCGCGCATCGCCATCTGGGCGCGCCACGGCCTGGTCAGGTAGGTCGGGTCGTCGACGCCGAACTCGTAGAGGATCTCGTCCGGGCCGGTCCGGGTGAACCGCTCGGTGATCTTCGCCTGCGGCGAGAACACCAGGTTCGCGCCCCGCGACTCCACATTCGAGCGCGGCTCGAGGTTGGTGGTCTCCACCACCAGGGTCTCGCCCTCCCAGTGGCCGATCGAGTCACCGAGCCACGGACGGATATTGCCGGGAATATGCAGCGTGTCGCCGAGCCGGATGATGCGGACGTCGTGGTTCATCTCCACCTCGATGGCCACATAATCCTTGGTCTGGAAGACCTGGTAGTTGGCGTTGAAGCCGGTGTTCAGCATCGGCGGGCCCTCGGGCGAGCCCACGGCGGTCAGGCACCGCTCGCTGAGCGGCCGCGTCTCGGGGCCGTCGTAGGAGCTTTGGTCCGCGGCCCTGGCGGCCGCCTTGCCGGCCTCGTTGTAAGGCACCTGGCCGTCGGCCGGCTCGACGATCCACGACGAGCGGGGCTGGCCGTCGATCCGCGCCAGCCGCAGGTCCATCTCCAGGATGTCGGCCTGCGGCGCGGCCTTCACCACCGGCGGGGCGGGCAGGTTCGGATCGACCTTCGCGTCCAGCAAGGTCCCCGCCCTCTTCTTGAACCCGGCGATCATCATCGCCTCTTCCTGCGGCGTGGCGATCAGCCCCTTGAAGATCGGCGGCCGCTCCAGGAAGGTCAGCGAGGCGTTGGTCCAAACCCCCTGCAGGTCAGGCGCGCCATTGGCGGTGCGCGGCGCGTGATAGGGGCCGGCGTCGGCGGCGCCCGCGGTCAGCACGGCGGCTAGGGCAAGCAGCGGGAGGCGGCGCATCATCCCCTCGAATCCAGGGTTCGAATAACGTCACTATTCCACTGGCGGCGCTAGTGGGCCATGACGCCATGCGCCAGAAACCTGATCGGACCACTCCTTCGCGCGTTGATTCGGCGCGAAGCGCCCTCTCACCGGAACGGCGGCTCGTCGAAGCTCCTGAGCTTGCGCGAGTGCAGCCGCGCGCCCTCGCCCTTCAGGAGATCGACCGTGGCGATGGCGATCTGCAGGTGCTGGCCGATCGCCCGCTCGTAGAAGGCGTTGGCCTGGCCGGGCAGCTTGATCTCGCCGTGGAGCGGCTTGTCGGAGACGCAGAGCAGCGTCCCGTAGGGCACGCGGAAACGGTAGCCCTGGGCGGCGATGGTCGCTGACTCCATGTCGATGGCGACCGCGCGGCTCTGGTTGAACCGCTGGGCGGACGAGGAGTAGCGGAGCTCCCAGTTGCGGTCGTCGGTGGTGACCACCGTGCCGGTCCGAAGACGCCGCTTCAGCACCTCGCCCGTCTCGCCGGTCACCTGCTCGGCGCCGGCGTTGAGCGCCACCTGCACCTCGGCGATCGGCGGGATCGGAATCTCCGGCGGCAGCACCTCGTCGAGCACGTTGTCGTCGCGCAGGTAGGCGTGCGCCAGCACATAGTCGCCGATCGTCTGCGAGCCCCGCAGGCCGCCGCAGTGGCCGATCATCAGCCAGGCCTGCGGCCGCAGCACCGCCAGGTGGTCGCAGATCGTCTTGGCGTTGGAGGGGCCGACGCCGATGTTCACCAGGCTGATCCCGCGTCGGCCTTCGGCCATCAGGTGGTAGGCCGGCATCTGATGCTTGCGCCACGAGCCGGCGGCGACCTGCGCCTCCGGATTGGCCGTCTCTTCGGTCACATAGACCTGCCCGGCCGCGGACAGGGCTCGGTAGGGGCCGCCCGCCTTCAGCTGCTCGCAACCCCATCGGACGAATTCGTCGACATAGCGGTGGTAGTTGGTGAACAGGATGTACTGCTGCACGTGCTCGGCCGGCGTGCCGGTGTAATGCGCGAGCCGGGCCAGCGAGAAATCCGTGCGCAGACCGTCGAACAGCGCCAGCGGGCGCGGCGCGTCGCCGGGCGTCATCCAGGAGCCGTCGGCGATCTCGTCGCCGATGTGGGCCAGCTCGGTGGTCGGGAAGTGGCGGGCGATCTCCATCGAACTGCGATCGGCGAGCTCGATGTCGGCGGCGCCGTCCAGCACATAGGCGAAGGGGATTTCCTGCGCCGAGCGCCCGACCTCGATCTCCACCTCGAAGTCCCGCTGGATCAGCGAGAGCTGCTCGACCAGGTAGTCGCGGAACAGGTCCGGGCGGGTGATCGTCACCGAATAGCGGCCGGGCAGGCCGATGCGGGCGAAGGCGCGGCCGATGCGGGGATAGGGTCGGCCCGCCGGCCAGTGCAGGCTGAGTTGGGGATAGACGAACGCGCCCTGGAACCTGAGCGTCGGATCCGGCGTCGCCCCGTGCTCGAGGAAATCCTTGAGCGCGGCGCGCAAGGCCTCCACGCTGCGAAGGTATTCCGCTTCCAGCCGATCGACGACGCCGGCGGCGGTGCTGTCCAGTGCCATGGCCGCCTTATATCCCGCTCCTCGGGGGTTGCGAGCCCAGGGCGGCCAGGCGCCCGCGGAAGGCGAAGCCGCCTGCGCGCTTCATCTTCACCTTTTCCGCCGCCCGTGTTCTGATTCAAACGACCGTTAGGGAGTCGCTGGAACGCTCGCAGGGGGAGTGAGGTTGGCGCGCACGCCAGTCCAAAGGGGGCTTCGGGCCATACTGGCGGCCGATATCGAAGGCTACAGCCGCTTGGTGGCGCGCGACGAGGACGCGACGCTCGCCGCCGTCGCCAGCCTCATCGACGAGGTCGTGCGCCCGGCGGTCGCCGAGGGAGGCGGCGACGTGATCAAGACGACTGGCGACGGGGTGCTCGCGGCCTTCGCGAGCGCCGCAGAGGCTGTGCGTTGCGCGATGGCCATTCAGGCGCGCACGGCGAGCCGCAACGGTCAGGCCGCGTCCGACCGGCGCATCCTGTTCCGGATCGGCGTGCACGCGGCCGAGGTGGTGGTGGAGGACGGCGACCTCTTCGGCCACGGCGTCAACGTCGCCGCGCGGCTGGAGGGTCTGGCCGATCCGGGCGGGATCGCCGTCTCCGGGCGCGTCTACGAGGACGTCAACGGCCGGCTCGAGGCCGAGTTCGAGGATCTCGGGCCGCAGAAGCTGAAGAACATTCCGCGCCCGGTGCAGGTCTACCGGCTGCGCGGCCAGGGCGCGCCGTCGCCCGCGGCCGCCCCGCTGTCGCTTCCCAGCAAGCCCTCGATCGTGGTGCTGCCGTTCCGCAATATGAGCGGCGACCCCGAGCAGGAATATTTCGCCGACGCGATCACCGACGATATCGTGACGGCGCTCTCCCGCTGGCGCTGGTTCTTCGTGATCGGGCGCAACTCGAGCTTTGCCCTCAAAGGCCGCGAGCTCGACCTGGCCAGCGTGGGGCGCGAGCTCGGCGTCCGCTACGTGCTGCAGGGCAGCGTCCGCCGCGGCGGGACGCGCATGCGGGTCAGCGTGCAGCTCGTCCAGGCGGCCGACGGCGCCAACATCTGGGCCGAGAACTATGACCGCGAGCTCGCCGACGTGCTGGCCCTGCAGGACGAGATCACCGAGCAGGTGGTGGGCGCGATCGAGCCGGCCATGCTGCAGAGCGAAGGCGTGCGCACCGCCCGCAAGGACCTCTCCGATTTCGACGCGCTCGACTGCTTCCAGCGCGGCATGTGGCACATGAACAAGGTCTCGGCGGAGGGCTGCCGGCTGGCGATCAGCTTCTTCCGGCGCGCCATCGAGCGGGACCCCGAGCTGGCGCTGGGCTACACCGGCCTGGCCCGCGCGCTCTACGGCCTCGCGGTCTACGACTGGTCCGAGCGGCCGATGTCGGATCTGGCCGAGGCGCGCACGGCGGCGCACACGGCCATTCGCCTCGATCCGCGCGACGCCTATGGCTACTTCGCCTCGTCCGGCGCCTCGCTCTATCTCGGCCGCCACAGCGAGGCGCTGGAGGAAGCCCGCAAGACCCTTTCTCTCAACCCGAACCTGGCCTTCGGACACTTCCGGCTGGGCCAGGTGCTGGTCTATTCCGGCCGCGCCGCCGAGGCTGTCGCGCCGATCGAGCGGAGCATCCGCTACAGCCCTTACGATCCACAGCTGCGCGCCATGCGCTCGCTCCTGGCGCTGGCCCACTTCCACGCGGGCCAGTACGAGGAGGCGATCAGGCAAGCCGAAATCGCCGGCGCCCTGCATGACGCCCGGGCTCCCGGCATCATCGCCGCCAGCCTGGTGCGGCTCGGGCGAATCGAGGAGGCGCGGGCCGCTTTCGCGCCGGAGGACCAGGACCGCGCGCGCCGGTTGCGCGTCCCGAGGCTCTCGCCGTACGCGCGGCCCGCTGATCGCGAAGGCTTCGTCGAGGCGCTGCGCGCCGCCGGCGTCGGCGACGGCCTGCTGGAGCGGATCAGCTAGCGGCCGCCCCGGCTCTGCGGATGCGGGTCCGACGGGTAGCGGGACTTGATCAGCACCGTGATGCCGCCGCGGGTCATGTCGGTGTCCGGCGCATGCCAGACGTTGAGCTCGAAGTCATAGCCCGGCGCCCAGGACATCGTCAGCGGCGTCGGCGGATCGGTGGCGAGGGCAGAATGGATCACCGCGCGCACCGCTTCGCGGATGCTTGGCGGGACGGTCTGGAAATAGCTCGTCCAGGCGCGATGCAGCGGCGTCTTCTCGTCACCCAGGAAGGCCAGGTCGAGGGACTGGCCCGGCGCGAAATGCTGCAGCCGCTCGGCCTTGAAGCCCGCGATGCGGTCGGGGTGGAACTGGCGGTTGAGCTGCGCGAGGTAGGTCTGCAACATCGGCATGGGTGATTTCCCCCAAATCGGCCCCGGACGGCCCAAGATGTGGATGATTATGCCCGAACTCGCCGCGAGTCTCGCGCCGTGGCTCGAGTTCGCGAGCGCCTAACCAGACAGGCTTCCGCTGACCAGTCCCTGCAGCCGGTCCGGCGCCGTCAGGCGCACGCCGGCCGCCGACAGCTCGACCCAGCCCTGCTCCGCCCACTCGTTGAGCTTGCGGTTGACCTTCTCGCGCGAGGCGCCGACGCGACGCGCCAGCTCCGACTGGGTGAGGCCGACGAGGCCGCGGCCGCTCTGCTCGGCGAGCAGCGAGCGAGCCAGCCGCCCTGCGAGGTCCAGCCCGGCCATGGCTTCCAGCGCCGCGTTGGTGCGCCGCAGCCGGCCGCTGAGCTCGGCGAGCAGGGCGACCGCCGCCTTCGGCTCGGACTCCAGGGTCTCGATCAGCGCGCGGCGCGGGATGCGCCACAGCCGGCTCTTGCGGGTCGCGGCCATGTCCGTCGAGCGCGGGCCGCCGTCGAGGACGGCCATCTCGCCGATCAGCGCACCGCGGCCGAAGGAGACGAAGCGGACGTCACGGCCGCCGGCCAGGCTGGTGCGGATCTCGATCTCGCCCTCGAGGATCAGGAACACGGCGTCGCCCGGGTCGCCGGCCTGGCACAGCAGGGCGCCCGAGGCGAGGTCCAGGGGTCCCCCGGAGCGGGCGAGCGACAGGCACGCCTCCATCGAGAGCACGCGAAGCACATCGCCCTCCTTGAGCGCTGCTGCGACCCGCTGCAGGGTCTCGTTGGCCATGCCGCGTCCCCGTCCGTGGCCCGCGGCGGAGCAAGAGAGCCCGCCGACGCACGGGCTGTGAGCTTATCACAGGCGATGCGCGGCGAGCCTCCCTCGGGGAGAGCGCGGTGATCAGCGGCCGAAGCGGCTCGCGACGATGGCGCCGTTCTGCGGGTTGCGGGCCGAAGCGACGAGCACCTTGAGTTGGCTGTCCGCCTGCCCGCTCATGTGGGCGACGCACTTCTGCTGCTCGAGCCGCTGGCCGAGGTCACGGCTCAGGTCTCCGCCGCAGAACTTGCTGGCGGCGTTGTCGATGCGCCTGTGAGCGATGGCGGCGCCCAGCGACGTCGCGAGGTTCAGGTCGCCGACCTTGACGACCATCTGGTCGGCGGTCTGGGCGAAAGCGGCGCCGGACGCCAGGGAGAGTGCGGCGAGGGCGGCGGTGAAGCTGTAGCGGATCATTGGAAAGCCCCTTGGAGTGGTGTCGCCGTTCGCGACATCAGCTTCTTAGGCCGGCCCCCGGACCGTCGCTGTGACCGGCGTCACAGGCCGGGGCGGGATGGACAAGGCGGCGCTTCGCCGCCACAAAGCGCGCCCAAGCCACGGGGGCGCGCAGCCGATGAACCGCCTGTTCACCAGCCTGATCGTCGCCGCCATGGTGCTGGGCGTGGCGGTCGGGTGGGCGCTCAACCAGTACGCCAGCCCCGATCAGGCCAAGGCCGCCGCCGACAACCTGTCGATCATCACCGACGTCTTCCTGCGGCTGATCAAGATGATCATCGCGCCGCTGGTGTTCTCGACCCTGGTCGCCGGCATCGCCCACATGGAGGACGCCGCCGCCATCGGCCGCACGGGCGCCAAGACGATGGGCTGGTTCATCGGAGCCTCCATCGTCTCGCTGACCATCGGCCTGATCATGGTCCACCTGCTGCACCCCGGCGCTGGGCTGTCGCTCACGGCGCCGGACGCCGGCAAGGCCGCCGCGGCGGTGGACATGTCGAAGTTCACGCTCAGGGCCTTCATCACCCACCTGGTGCCCTCGTCCATCATCGACGCCATGGCCAACAACGAGATCCTGCAGATCGTGGTCTTCTCGATCTTCGTCGGCACGGCGGTGGCGAGCGTCGACGACCGCGCCCCCGCGGTGCTGGCGCTGGTCGAGCAGGTCGCGGCGATCATGCTGAAGGTGACCGGCTACGTGATGCGCACCGCGCCGCTGGCGATCTTCGCCGCGCTTGCCTCGACCGTCGCGACCCAGGGGCTCTCGATCCTGGTCACCTACGCGAAGTTCGTGGGCGGCTTCTATCTCTCCCTGGCGATCCTCTGGACCCTGCTCGTCGCGGTGGCCGTGGCGGTCGCCGGGCGGCGCGCGCTGAAGCTGATCGGCGCGATCCGCAGCCCGGCGCTGCTCGCCTTCTCCACGGCCTCCTCGGAGGCCGCCTATCCCCGGACGCTCGAAGAGCTGCAGCGCTGGGGCATCTCGCGCAAGGTGGCGAGCTTCGTCCTGCCGCTCGGCTATTCGTTCAATCTCGACGGCTCGATGATGTACTGCACCTTCGCGACCCTGTTCATCGCCCAGGTCTACGGCATCCACATGTCGATCGCCCAGCAGGTGACCATGCTGCTGCTGTTGATGGTGACCTCCAAGGGCATGGCCGGCGTGCCGCGGGCCTCGCTGGTGGTGATCGCCGCCACGCTGGCCTATTTCCGCATGCCGGAGGCGGGCCTGATCCTGATCCTCGCGGTCGACCACCTGCTCGACATGGGCCGCTCGGCGACCAATGTGGTCGGCAATTCGGTCGCCTCGGCCGTCGTCGCCAAGTGGGAGAACCAGATCGTGGAGCCGGCTCCCGCCTGACGCTCCGCCGCGCCGGCGCCCCAATATGGGTAGCCCGCCGGCCCGAAATCTTTTCGTTCATGGTGAATCTTGGCGCCGCCTTCACCACGCCGCGCTCAGATGCGGGCGTGAACGCCAGGGGGACCCCCGCCATGGACGTCCGTTCCGCCCGCTCGGCGCAGGCCTTGCGGATCCTGCACGTCGACGACGATGCGGTGAGCCGCCTGGTGATGCACCACCTGCTGGCCGAGCTCGGCCACGCGGCCGAGGGCGCCAGCTCCGCGGCTGAAGGCCTAGCGCGGCTGGCCGACGAGCGGTTCGACCTGATCATCTCCGACATCCACATGCCGGAGCTGGACGGGCCGGGGTTTCTGGCGCGGCTGCGCGCCGGCGCGCCGGAGACCGCGGCGATCCCGGTCATCGCCATCACCGCCGACGTGATGAGCCGCGCCTGCGAGGAGTACCGCGTCCTGGGCTTCGCCGCGGTGATCTCCAAGCCCCTGCTGGTCGAGCCGCTGCGGCGGCTGATCGAGGGGGCCGTCGCCCCCTACCCCGGGCGCGCCTTCGCCGCCGCGGGCTTCAGCAAGGCCGGCTAGCGGTCAGGATGATCGCGCTCGTCCGGCCGCAGAAGCCGCGCGCGCGTGGTCAGCCGCCGCTCCAGGCGATCGGCCTCGTGGCGCAGCGCCTCCGCCTTGGCCAGCAGCCAGTCCCGGTCGGGGCCGGGCGCAAGCTTGCCGGCCGCGGCCTCGGCGACGCTCGCCTCGTCTCGCAGGTCCTCCGGCGTCATGGACGCCAAGAACCCTCATTCGAAGGTTCGGTTCCGACTGGCGCGGAGATCAGGCGGCCGCGACCGCCGGTCCCGTGTCGCCCTCCAGCGCCCGCTCCATGGCCTGGAACAGGCTCGCGATCTGCAGCGGCTTGGCGACCACGCCATCCATGCCGGCGGCCAGATACTCGGCCCGCTGCTCCGGCAGCGCGTTGGCGGTGACAGCCAGGATCGGCGTGCGCGCGCGCCCGGCGCTCGCCTCCTCTGAGCGGATCAGCCGCGCAGCGCTGACGCCGTCCATCACCGGCATCTGGATGTCCATCAGGATCAGGTCCCACTGGCCTCCGCGCCAGGCCGAGACGGCCTCGGCGCCGTCGATGGCGAGCGTCAGCGACAGGCCCGCCTGATCGAGCAGGGTTGCGATCACCTGCCGGTTCACCTCGTTGTCCTCCGCCGCCAAGATGCGCAGCGCAGCACCCGCCGGGGGCGCCTGCGGCTCCTCGAGCGCAGCCGGCGCCTGCGGCCCCGAGAGCCGCTCCATCGGCAGGGTCACCGTGAAGATCGAGCCGCGGCCCTCGGCGCTGTCGACCGCGATCACGCCGCCCATCAGCTCGACCAGCTGGCGGCAGATGGCCAGCCCCAGCCCGGTCCCGCCCACCCGGCGGGTCGTCGAGCCGTCACCCTGCACGAAGCGCTCGAAGATTCGCGCGCGGGTCTCCGGCGACATCCCCGCGCCGCTGTCGGCCACCTCCAGCCGCAGGCCCTCGGGCCCATAGGTGACGCCGACCGCCACGCTGCCGCGGTCGGTGAACTTCACCGCGTTGGAGACCAGGTTGTAGAGCACCTGGCGGATCCGCACCCGGTCGCCCAGGAACGAGCCCTTGGCGGGCTCCTCGATGGAGAAGCTGAGCGCCACGCCCTTCTTGTCCGCCATCTGGGCGAACGGCGCCGCCGCGCCGCGGGTGACGTGCTCCATGTCGAACGGCTCGCGCTCGATCTTCAGCTGGCCCGCCTCGATCTTCGCCAGGTCGAGCACATCGTTGAGGATCGCCAGCAGGGTCTCGCCGCAGCCGCGGATGATCCTGAGGCGCCCCATCTGCTTGGCCGGCAGGGATTCGCCCAGCATCGCCTGGGCCATGCCGAGGATGCCGTTCAGCGGCGTGCGGATCTCGTGGCTCATGGTCGCCAGGAACTGGTCCTTGGCGCGGCTCGCCTGCTCGGCGGCGGCCTTGGCTTCGGCGAGCCTGCGCCAGGCGGCCATCAGCTTGTTGCGCGCCGGCCAGAGCAGCATCACGTAGAGCGCGAGCGTCCCCGGCGGCGTCAGCGCCCGCAGGATCTCGCCCTGCTGCAGGCTCCGCGCCGTCATCCCGTAGGCGACCAGCCCCAGCACCGCCACATGCGGGGACAAGGCCGCCAGCAGCATCTTCGGCGCCGAATAGTAGCGCAGCAGGATGTTGACGGTGGAGAAGCCGATCAGCGCCACGGCGAACAGCCGCGCCCCGCCGTCGCCGCGCACAATCAGCAGCGCCGCCGCCCCGGCTCCCAGCACCGCCAGCGTGAAGGTTAGCGCAAGGCCCACGGCGGTCGGCGCCACGAAGCCGCGGCGGCTGGCGAACGCCTGCTCCCCCAGGCTGATCGCCACCCACGCGGCGATCCAGCCGGCGACCCAGCTCGTCGGGACCACCGGCCAGGCGGCGATCGCAACCAGGCCCGCCAGCGCCCCGCGCAGCCATAGCTTCGGCGCCGCGAGCAGATCCTGGCCTTCGTCGGCGTCGCTGGTTGGAAAGTCGCGGCCCGTCCTGGTGCTCATCACCGACCTCGCAGCAAGAGCCTGAGTCCACACCACAGAGGTTAACTCGGGGTTGCCCGTAGCAGTTGAGTCATCGGCGTTATTGCCTCCCGCCGCTGCGCCGACGGGCGGCCCCGCGGCGAACCCGGCGGGTGAACCGCGGCTGAACGGGCGCGTCCCGCGCAGTTCAGCTTGTTCGGCGCAGGTTCCCCGGCCATAGGCGGCTCGGGGCCGTCGCTTAGAAGGAAGCATACATGCGTCGCAACATCCTGCTGGCGGGCTTCGCGCTCGCGATCGTCATCCCCTCCGCCGCCGCGGCGCAGGAGACCTGCGAGCAGCGTGCCCATAACCGGGCGGCCGGAACCGCCATCGGCGCGGTCGCCGGCGCCCTGATCGGCTCGTCGGTCGCCGGCCACCACGACCGCGCCGCCGGCGCCGTCGTGGGCGGCGTCGCCGGCGCGGTGATCGGCAACCAGGTCGCCAAGGGTCCGGCCGACTGCCGTCACGCCTACGGCTGGTACGACGACCGCGGCGGCTGGCACGCCAACGCCGTCGATCCCAACCTCGCCTGGGGCTACTACGACCGCCGCGGCGAATGGGTCGAGGGCCGCCCGGCCGACTACCGCCCGGTCGAGTACCGCGCCCCGCCGCCGCGTGGCGACTGGGATGACGACCGAGCCTGGGGCGACCGGCCGGGTTATCCGGACCTGCGCGCCTATGAGGACCGCATCCGCGAGGAGATCCGCCACGGCGTGCGCGACGGCCGTATCGACCGCGGCGAGGCCCGCGACCTGATGGGCCGCCTGCGCGACATCCGCGCCGACGAGGCCCGCATATTCGAGGCGCGCGGCGACCGCCTTCCGCCGGACGCCCGCCACCGCCTGCGCGAGCGGCTGCGCGACCTCGACCGCGACGTCGATCGCGCCGCCCGCTACCGCTGAGCCGCCGGCGCGCGCCCTCCCCGGCCTTGTGCTAGACCGGGTCCGGGAGGGCGCGCCATGCGGCTGTTGCTCAATATCCTGTGGTTCATCCTCGGCGGCTGGATCTCCGGCACGGCCTGGATCCTGGCCGGCGTCCTCCTGGCGATCACCGTCGTCGGCCTGCCCTGGACGCCCGCCGCCTTCCGCATGGCGGGCTTCAGCTACTGGCCGTTCGGCCGGATCGTCATCGACCGCGACGAAGGCCCGGCGAGCTGCCTGCTCAACGTCCTGTGGCTGCTGCTCGCCGGCTGGTGGCTCGCCCTGCACCACCTGGTGCTGGCCTTCGGCCTGGCCATCACCATCATCGGCATCCCGTTCGCCTGGCAGCACGTGAAGCTCGCGGGCCTGGCGCTCATGCCGGTGGGCAAGGCGGTGGTGGAGGTCTGAGCCTCCGCTACTCCGGCGCGTTGCGGCGCACCTCGCGATACCAGACCAGCTGCTCGCTGGTGGCCAAGAGCTTGCCGTCGCGCCGCCAGTAGCTCGACCGCTCGTCCGAGGCGCCGCCGCCGCCCACCCGGCCCTCGCACTCCACCAGGATGAAGTCGTCGCCCACCGCCGCGATCTCCTCGGCGGTGGCATGCAGGTAGGCGGTCAGCGACAGCGTCGTGGTCATCACGTTGCGGCCCAGCGCATACATCGCCCGCGGCGCCGAGTGATCGGTCATCATGCCCAGCAGCGCCTTGTCGAGCGGCCCCCGCCGGGAGCGCGCCCAGGCCAGCGTGCGCGAATCCCCCGAGGGCGTCGGCGGGAAGGCGTCACCCATCCGCCGCTCGAAGGCCGAGGCGCCGAAGTGCCGCGAAGCCTGCTGCGGCAGCTCGGGGGCGGGCAGGCTCTCCGGCTCCGGCGCGGCCGGCATCTGGGCGAAGGCGAAGTCGGGCGTCCGCGGCCGCTTGGCCATGGTGACCATGCCGTGCACGCCCACCTGGTCCGAGCCGGCCGGCAGGATCTCCACCTCCCAGACGCCCACCGAGCCGCCCTGCCGCAGCCGCCGCGTGCGGATGTCGAGCGGTCCGGCGGGCAGCGCCGCGGCGTAGGTCAGCGTCAGCGACAGCGGCTCGCCGACGGCTTGCGGCTCGGCCTCCACCACGCGGATGCAGAGCCCGATCGCGTAGCCGCCCCAGAGCCCTCCCCCCGGATTGCCCCACTCGGGCCCCGCGACGGTGCTCCAGCGGCCCGGCGCCACCCGTTCAAGGGGAATCGAAACGGTTTTGGTCGTGGCCATGCCCCGCTCTGTAGCCAATCGGGGCGGGGGGAAGGAAGGGGGCTCGGCGGAGTTGAAGCCGCGGTAGCATCGGCGCTTGACCAGTGCGCCTCGGCCGTGAAGCGTGGCGCCATGGCTGACGTCTTCGTCTCCTATGCGCGGCGCGATCGGGCGCAGGTCGCCCCGCTGGTCGCGGCGCTCGAGCACGAGGGCTGGAGCGTCTGGTGGGATCCGCAGATCGCGCCGGGCGAGGAGTTCGATGAGCTCATCGCCAAGGAGCTCGACCTCGCAGGGTGCGTGGTGGTGGTCTGGACAGAGGCCTCGGTCGCCTCGCGCTGGGTGCGCGGCGAGGCGCGCGACGCCGCCGATCGCGGGCGGCTGGTGCCGGTCAGGTTCGGGACCGCGCACCTGCCGATCGACGCGCGGGCGATCCACACCACCGATCTCGACGGCTGGGGCGGCGAAGCTCAGCATCCGGCGTTCCAGCAGCTCGCTCGCGCGGTGCGCAACCTGCTGGAGCCGGAGCGCGGCGCGGCGGCGCCCGCGTCGGCCGCGTCGCGCTCGGCCTCGCGGCCGGCGATCTGCGTCCTGCCGTTCGAGAACATCAGCGGCGATCTCGAGCAGGAGTACTTCAGCGACGGGATCAGCGAGGACATCATCACCGACCTCAGCCGCATTTCCTCCATCGACGTCGCCTCGCGGAACACCGCCTTCACCTTCAAGGGCCGGCGCGTCGCCATCCCCGAGGTGGCGCGCCAGCTCGGCGTCAGCCACGTCCTGGAAGGCAGCGTCCGCAAGGCGGGCAACCGCGTGCGGATCACCGCCCAGCTGATCGAGGCGGCCAGCGACAAGCATCTCTGGGCCGAGCGCTACGACCGCGACCTCGACGACATCTTCGCCGTGCAGGACGACATCTCCCGCTCGATCGTCGCAGCGCTCAAGGTGCGGCTCGCCTCGTCCGAGAGCCAGGGCCTCGCCCAGCGCGGCACCAGCGACCCGGACGCCTACCGCTTCTACCTGATGGCTCGCCGGTATTGGCGGGGCGGCTGGACCCGCCACCGCGACGTGATCGTGCGGCTTTGCGAAAAGGCGGTTTCGCTCGATCCGAACTACGCCCGCGCCTGGGCGCTGCTGTCGATCTGCCAGGCCGACCTGCGCTTCTCGTCGGACAATTCGGGCCAGTACGGGCTCGAGGCGGCCGAGCGGGCGCTGGCGCTCGAACCGCACCTCGCCGAGGCGTATTCGGCCAAGGGTCGGATCCTGACCGCGCAGGGCCTGCGCGAGGCGGGCTGGGAGCAGCATCGGCGGGCGCTCGAGCTCGATCCGGAGTCCTACGAGGTGAACGCCGGCGCCGCCCGCTGGGCGTTAGGGGGCGGACGGCAGGAGGACGCGCGGCGCTACCTCGAGGCGGCCGCGACCGCGGACACCGAGGACATCTGGTCGGCCGGCATGCTGATCCAGGTCCACGAGGCGCTCGGCGACGAGCCGGGAACCTTGAGCTGGTCCCGGGAGTGCCTGGCACGCGTCGAACGGGGCCTGGCCGCCGAGGCGGACAACGGCACCGCCCTGTCATTCGGCGTGGCGGCGCTCGTTCGCCTGGGCGAGCTCGAGCGCGCCCGCGACTGGGCCGAGCTCGTGCTGCTGGTCGATCCGGACAACCTCAATGCGGTCTACAACGTCGGCTGCGGCATGGCCCAGGCCGGCGAAGCCGATCTCGCCTTCGAGCTGCTGGCCAAGGCCTCGACGAACGTCGGGCTGGAGGGCCTGCAGAACATCCGCATGGATACCGATTTGGACCCCCTGCGCGCCGACCCGAGGTTCGCCGCCCTGCTCGATACGGTCTCCCGGCGCCTCGGCCTCGAACCCGTTTCAGTGTGATCGGGGTCCTCCCGAAGGCGAAGGCCCCAGCTCCGGCCGGCCGCGCTCGCGGTGCTGTTCGCGAGGAGCCGAGCCGTCACCCCTCCGCTTGACTCGCCCGTCCCGGCAGGCTCGCATCCTCCGTGAGATCAGGGGCTGGGAAGCGCCCATCGGGGCGTTGGGGCGAATTGGCTGAGATCCACGCGGTTTCCATCACCTATCGGGGGCGCCGCTGCGACGGCGAGTGGTACGTGCAGGATGGCCTCCTCCACGTCCGGTGCCCTTACGGCGAGACGAGCGGCCCGCCAATCGGGGGCGGCCGTTCGATTTCTACGCCGGCGGAGCGCGCCCAGCGCATGCTTTGGCGCCTCGTCCGAGACGCGGACCCGCACAAGTCCATTATGGATTTCTGGTCGCCGGCCATCGATCGCACGCTGCGCGGCTCCGCTCCCGCCGGCCCCGCGCCGCCGCAACTCTATATCGCCATCGCCGCATTCACGCTGCTGCTGGCCGGCGCCATCTACTTCGCGCACCGCTAAGCCGAAGGAGACGCGCCATCAGCCCCGAGCGGTTCGGCCCGTGCTTCATCGCCTGCGCACGCCACCATCCCGGCCCTTCCTCCATCGAGGAAGAACGGTTTGGGGTGATGCCCTCACCCCGCCGGCAGCACGTTCTCCGCCCGCCTCGCCTGAAGCCGGTCGAACTCGGCCCACACCCCGGTCTCGCCGTGCCAGGCGCCCTTGGTGGCGGCCTTGGAGTACTCCGTCGCGCGGGCCTCGAAGAAGTTGGCGTGCTCGACGCCCGAGAGCATCGACTGCAGCCAGGGCAGCGGGTTCTCCTTCACGCTCCCGAACACCTCCGGCAGGTTCAGCTGGCGCAGCCGCCAGTCGGCGATGAAGCGGATGTAGGCCTTGATGTCGGCCGGCGTCATGCCGGTCACCTCGCCCGCCTCGAAGGCGAGGTCGATGAACTTGTCCTCCAGGCCCACCACCGTCCTGCAGCAGTCGACGATGTCGGCGGCGACCGACTTCGTCACCGCGCCGGTCTCGGCCTGGAAGGCGTGGTAGAGCTTGATCATCCCCTCGCAGTGCAGGCTCTCGTCGCGCACGCTCCAGGAGATGATCTGGCCCATGCCCTTCATCTTGTTGTGGCGCGGGAAGTTCATCAGCATGGCGAAGCTGGCGAACAGCTGCAGCCCCTCGGTGAAGCCGCCGAACATGGCGAGCGTGCGGGCGATGTCGGCCTCGGTCTGCACGCCGAACTGCTGCATGTAGTCGTGCTTGTCGCGCATCGCCTGGTAGTCGAGGAAGGCGGTGAACTCCGCCTCCGGCATGCCGATGGTCTCCAGCAGCAGCGCATAGGCGGCGATGTGGATGGTCTCCATGTTGGAGAACGCCGCGAGCATCATCTTCACCTCGGTCGGTTTGAAGACCCGGCCGTAGCGCTCCATGTAGTTGTCGTTCACCTCGACGTCCGACTGGGTGAAGAAGCGGAAGATCTGGGTGAGCAGGTTGCGCTCGCGGTCGTTCAGCTTTGCCGCCCAGTCCTTGCAGTCTTCGCCCAGCGGGATCTCCTCGGGGATCCAGTGCACCTGCTGCTGCTTCTTCCAGAACTCGTAGGCCCACGGGTAGCGGAACGGCTTGTAGGCGTAGGAAGGAGTGAGCAGGCCGGGCAGGGATTTGGACTGGGTCACGGAACTTTGGCCTCGGGTGAACGGACGGACTGACGCGGAGCGCGCCATCACGCTAACACCGAAACTGACAACATCTAGCGCGAAATTGCCGCTCCGGCCCAAGATGTTGTGAATTGTCTGGGGATGGGGCCGAATGACGTCCCTCATCCTCAATGCAGGAGGGTGGTGGTGCGGACACGGAGGCGTCGCAGCGGACGCACGTGGCGCCTGCGTCGCTTGGGACTTGCCGTGGCCGCCCTGCCGCCGCCACCATCCCTGGCCCTTCCTCCATCGAGGAGGAAGCGAGCCGTGCGAGCGCCACGCAGGAGGGACGTCGATGGCTTCCGAATACGTCGTCTGGGGCGCCAAGGGCTCGGGCTCGGTCCCGGTCGAGGCGGCGCTCACGCTGATCGGGGCGCCCTACGAGCTGCGCGACCTTGCCAACTGGTATGACGTCCAGACCGACGCCGAGGCGGGGCGGCTGAACCCGCAGCGGCAGCTGCCGGCGCTGGTGCTTGCCTCGGGCGAGGTGATCACCGAGAGCGCCGCGATCCTGCTCTACCTGGCGGAGGCGCACCCGCAAGCCCGGCTCGCGCCGCCCGCCGATGCGCCCGAGCGCGCGCAGTTCCTGCGCTGGATGATCTATGTGCCGGCGCAGATCTATTCGATGTGCTGGGTGCGCGACGTGCCGAGCCGGCTGGCCGCCGGGCCGGCGGCCGAGGCGGTGATCAAGGCGCGGACCCGCGAGCGCGTCGCCGACTGCTGGCGCATGATGGACGCGCAGGTCGAGCCCTCTCCGTGGATCGCGGGCGCGCGGATGAGCGTGCTGGATATCTACGTGACCGTGATCTCGCGCTGGATCATCGGTCGCAGGCGCTTCTATGAGGTCGCGCCGAAGATGGCCGAGGTGGTGAGGCGCGTCGACGCCGAGCCGCGGCTCGCCGCCCTGTGGGCCGAGCGGATGCCGTTCGAGGAGGGCTGGGAAGGCTAGGGCCGCGGCTTGACCGAGAGCGAGAAGGCGACCAGCGAATCGGCGTGCGGGTCGATCCCCCGCAGCAGGTGCTCGCCCTTCACCTCGCGGTGCACGAAGCCGACCGAGGACTGCAGCGCGCCCTTGCGCCAGCCGACGCCCACCTGGGTGTCGCCGACCAGCCGCGAGGTCGGGTCGGTGGACCAGCCGGCGCGGTTCCAGCCCTGCTCGCCGTGCAGCATGTTGAGGCCGACGGCCCGGCCGCTGGCCGCGGCGAAGATGTACCAGCGGCCCTGGCCGCCGAATTCGGCCCCGTCGCGCACGCCCATGGCCTTCAGCCGCTCGCCCGCCAGGTCCGCGCGGGACAGCTGGACGGTGGCGCCGGCCTCGGCCGAGCTCTCTCCGTAGGAGTCGAAGCCCAGGCCGGCGTGCGGCTCGACGTCGACGGCCACGCCGGCGGCGCCGAACGAGAACCTGCCGATCGAGACGCGCATGGTGTCGGCGGCGGGGCTGCCGATCGCCCAGGCGGAATTGTGGTCCAGCAGGCGGCCGATGGGATCGTTGTCGGCGGGCGCGGCGCCCGGGGCGAAGGCGGCTTCGGCCAGCGCCTGGGCGGTTGGGACGAGCGGCGAACCTTGCGGCGCCGCCAGCGCCGAGCCTGCGGCGCAACTCAAGACGATGGCGAGAATAGGCGCTCGCCGCATCCGTACGTCTCCCAGCCCGGCTCCTGCACCGCGGCGGCCGCGCTGCAAAGGTTCCAGGAAGCTAAGGCGCAACCGGCGAACTAGTTCCGCATCATTGCCAAGCTGCGGCGCCGGGCGCGTTGACCTGTCTCAAACTGGACCTTGCAAGACCTGGGCCAGCCCCTATTGGCAGGCGAGGCACTCCTCGTAGTCGGTCTTCTCGCCGCTTGGGTTGTGCAGCGCCGCGGCCGCCTCGCCCCCCGCGTGCGCCGCCCGCTGCACCGACTTGGAGCGCAGATAATAGAGCGACTTGCACCCCCGCTCCCACGCCGTCCAGTGAAGCATGTGCAGGTCCCATTTTTGGATGTCACCCGGAAGGAACAGATTGACCGACTGGGACTGGCAGACATCCGGCGTGCGATCGGCCGCGAGCTCCACGACCCACCGCTGATCGATTTCGAAGGCGGTCTTGTAGACGTTCTTCTCGTCCTGGCTCAGAAAGTCGAGGTGCTGAACGGATCCCTCGTTCTGCAGGATGGAGTCCCAGACCGCCGGCGTGTCCTGGGTCTTTTCCTGAAGCAACCGCTCGAGATACGGGTTCTTCACCGCGAATGACCCTGAGAGGGTCTTGTGCGTGTAGATGTTGGCCGGGATCGGCTCGATGCCTGCGCTCGTCCCGCCGCAGATGATCGAGATCGAGGCGGTGGGCGCAATCGCGAGCTTGTGGGAAAAGCGCTCCATCACCCCGCGGTCGGCGGCGTCCGGACAGGGGCCGCGCTCGGCCGCCAGCGTGCGGGACGCCGCATCGCACTGGCGCCGCAAGGTCTTGAACAGCCGCATGTTCCAGCTCTTCGCGAGCGCGCTCTCGAAGGGCACGTTCTGGCTCTGCAGGAAGGAATGGAAACCCATCAGGCCGAGGCCGACGGATCGCTCCCGCTGCGCGGCGTAGACGGCGTTCTTCATCTCCGGCGGGGCGCGCTGGATGAAGTCTTCAAGCACGTTGTCGAGGAAGCGCATGACGTCCTCGATGAAGCTCGGATGGTCGCGCCACTCGAGGAACTTCTCGGCGTTCACCGAGGACAGGCAGCACACCGCGGTCCGTTCCTCGCCGAGGTGATCCTTGCCGGTGTGCAGCATGATCTCCGAGCAGAGGTTGGACTGCCGCACCGACAGTCCGAGCTCGCGCTGGTGCTGCGGCATCGCCCGGTTCACGGTGTCGGCGAAGATCAGGTAGGGCTCGCCGGTCTGCAGGCGGATCTCGAGAATCTTCTGCCATAGGCTGCGGGCGTCCACCTCGCGGATCACCTCGCCGGTCTTCGGCGAGCGCAGCCCGAACGGGGCGCCCTCGCGCACCGCCTCCATGAACTCGTCGGTGACCGAGATTCCATGGTGCAGGTTGAGCGACTTGCGGTTGAAGTCGCCCGAGGGTTTGCGGATCTCCAGGAACTCCTCGATCTCGGGATGGTGGACGTCGAGATAGACGGCGGCGGAGCCGCGCCGCAGGGACCCCTGGCTGATCGCAAGGGTGAGCGAGTCCATCACCCGGATGAAAGGGATGATGCCGCTGGTCTGGCCCGCGGCCTTCACCTTCTCGCCGATCGAGCGGACGCCGCCCCAATAGGTGCCGATGCCGCCGCCGTTGGAGGCCAGGGCCACGTTCTCGTTCCAGACCCCGACGATGCCTTCCAGGTTGTCCGGCACGGCGTTCAGGAAGCAGGAGATCGGCAGCCCCCGCCCGGCGCCGCCGTTTGACAGCACCGGCGTGGCCGGCATGAACCACAGGTTCGAGATGTAGTCGTAGATGCGCTGGGCGTGCTCGGCGTCGTCGGCGAAGGCCGTGGCGACGCGGGCGAACATGTCCTGGTAGGACTCGCCCGGCAGCAGATAGCGGTCCTCCAGCGTCGTCTTGCCGAAATCGGTCAGCAGCGCATCGCGCGTACGGTCGACCTCGACCTTCCTGACCAGCTGCAGCTGCGGCCGCTCGGGCCGCCTCTGGCCCCGGTCCGCCGTTTCGGCAACCCCAACCTTCGCCGCTTCGCTCATCGTCCCCAAACCCTACTATGCAGGCGGTGGCTCCCCCGGCCCCGATCTGCTCGCCCAACAATATGTTGTGGGCCCGGGAGCCCAGACAACCCACATATGGGGACACAGTGCCTAAGGAGTCGTCAATGAGGCGGGCCGTCCGCCCCCAGCTTTTTTCGTAAACAAGAGGTTAACGCGTGCGCCGGCGCCTCGGCAGGCCCAGGCTTTGGACCGCCGCGGAATATCCGCGCTCACGCGACTGTGAACGGCGCCGTCACCCCCTGAGCGGCCAGACCGCGGCGATCAGCAGAGTGCCGGCAACCAGCACGAGGACGCTCAGGGGCGCGCCCAACCGTGGGTAGTCCGAAAACCGGTAGCCGCCAGGCGCCATGACCAGGGTGTTGCACTGGTGGCCGATGGGCGTGAGGAAGTCGCAGGCCGCGCCCACCGCCACCGCCATCAGGAACGGATCCGGATGCAGGCCCTGCCGCTCGGCGAAACCGGCGGCGATCGGCGCGAAGACCAGGACGGTGGGGGCATTGTGCATGAACGGCGCGCTGATCATCGCCAGGAGCATGAGCGCGCCCAGACCGACGAGCGGCGGCGTCGGACCGAGGATCTGCGAAAGCCAGCCCGCCGCGAGGTCGGCCCCGCCGGTCGCATGGATCGCCTCGCCCACCGGAATCAGGGCGGCGATCAGCACCAGCACCGGGCCGTCGAGAGCGGCGTAGGCCTCGCGCACGCGCAGGCCGCCGAACGCCAGCATGGCGACGGCGGCGGCGAAGAAGGCGATCGCCACCGGCGCCAGGTGGAAGGCGATCGAGAGCATGGCGGCCGCGAGAATGGCGGCCGGCGCGAGCGCGCGGCGGAAGCCGCCGAGCCTGACGTTGCGCTCGGCCAACGGCAGCACGCCGAGATCCTCCAGCGCGCCCGGGAGGTTGCGCTCGCCGCCCTGCAGGATGACGATATCGCCGACCCGCAAGCGAACGCTGCGGAGCGTCTGGTTCAGCCTCAGCCGATAGCCGCTGCGGCTCACCGCCAGCAGGTTCACGCCATACTGCCCATGCAGATCGAGCTTGGCGGCGGACTGGCCCGCCAGGATGGAGTCCAGCTCGATGACGCCTTCGACGACGCGCACTTCGTCGGTGGGCTGCTCCATGAGCACGGGGCGATCCGAGCGCGTGAGCTTGAGCTTGGCGCGGGAGATGATGGCGTCCAGCGCCTGTTGCTCGCCCTCGAGCAGCAGGACGTCGCCGGCCTGCAGGCGGGTGTTGGCGTGCGGCTCGCTCCGGCGGCTGCCGCCGCGCAGCAGGGCCATCACCGAGACCCGCCCCTCGGCCAGATGCTGCAGGTCCGCGATGCGGCGTTTCTCCGGCGCCCAGTCCTCGGGTACGGCCACCTCGGTCACGTAGGGCTTGGCCTCGAGCACGGCGTCCATCGTCTTGGCGCCCGTGCGGGCGTGCGGCAGCAGGCGGTAGGCGAAGACCAGGAAGACCACGCCCATGGCGGCGAGACCCAGGCCCACCGGGGCGAAGTCGTACATGCCGAACGGCTTGCCGTAGAGTTCCTGGCGCACCTGCGAGACGATGATGTTCGGCGACGTTCCGACCAGGGTCACGAGGCCGCCCAGCAGCGACCCGAACGACATCGGCATCAAGAGGCGCGACACCGGCGTGCCGGTCCGCCGCGCGGTCTGGGTGGCGATCGGCATCATGATGGCGAGCGCGCCCACGTTCTTGGTGGCCATGGAGAGAAGGGTCACGGCCGTGACGAACACCGGCGCCTGGCTGCGGGCGCTCTTCAGGCGGGGCGTGATCGGGCGCAGCAGGGCTTCGATCAGGCCGGACTTGCCGAAGCCGGCGCTGACCACAAGGGCGCAGGCGATGATCACCACAACGTCGTTGGAAAAACCTGCGAAGGCGTTGGCGGGCTTCACGAGGCCCAGCGCCACGGAGGCGAGGAGGGCGAACAGCGAAACGAGGTCGTAGCGGAAGCGCCCCCAGATGAAGCACGCGATAGTGACGACGACCAAGCCGAAGGCCAGGGCCTGGTGATAGGTCATGCGCTCTCCCCGGGCGCCGGATCGCGGCGGACCGAGGCAGGGAACGCAAAGCGCGACTAATGGCTGCCTGGGCTGACGCCGCCGGAGGGCCGTTCGCTCCGGTCAGAGCCCCATAGGAAAGGAGCCCGGCCGTACGGCCGGGCTCCCGTTAGCTTCCGTCCGAACGATCGCGATCAGAAGTTGATGTCGATCGTCGAGCGGCGGTTCAGCGGCTCCTTCACGCCATCGGGCGTCTGGACTGCGAGGTCCTTCTCGCCCTTCCAGTCGACCGCCAGGGCGGACTGGTTGACGCCGAGGCCCACCAGCGCATCGGCCACCGCCTTCGCGCGGCGCTCCGACAGACGCACGTTGTAGGCGTCCGAGCCGGAGGTGTCGGTGTGGCCGACCACCACCACCTTGGTCGCGTGACCCTGGTTGGCGTAGTTGGCCGCTTCCTGCACCACCTGCTGCGCTTCCGGCGTCAGGATGTACTGGTCGAAGGGGAAGTAGACGATGAACTGCTTCGCCTCGAAGGCCGGCGGCGGAGGCGGCGGCGGCGGAGGCGGAGGCGGCGGCGGAGGCGGAGGAGGCGGCGGAGGCGGCGGAGGCGGAGGCGGCGGCGCAGCAAACGAGTAGCGCAGCCCCAGCGTCACCGAGTTATCCTTGTACTTGCCTTGGAACTTGCCGGGCTGCAGCGCCGCCGTGCCCGTCGAAGCGAAGGTGAGGTCCGAACCGTCCAGATAGCGATAGGTCAGGTCCACGTTCAGGCGATCGGTCGCCCGCCAGGCGACGCCGCCGATCAACTGCCAGGCGAAGGCGGTGTCGTCATCGCCGATATGCAGGTTCTGAAGCGCGGGATTGGCCCCGCCGCTCGGCGTGCCGGTGATGACGCCGGTGACGTTGGAGAATTGGCCGTCGACGTGCATCGAGAGGTGGTTCACGCCGACGCCGGCGCCGATGAACGGATCCAGGCTCGAGCTGGGCAGGATGTCAAAGAGGACGTTGCCCATGACGGTCCAGGACTGCATGTCGCCATTGGGCGATCCGCATCTCGGCGCCGCAGCCGTACGGGTGACGGCGGGGGTGCAGAGGCCAAGAACCGCCTGGTTCGAGCCGCCGCGGACCGATTCGACCTCGCCGGGCCGGTAGCCGACCTCGAGCTCGACCCGCCAGTGGTCGCTGACCTGATAGCCAACGCGGGCGAAGCCGGCCCAGTCGTTCTTCTGGTCGAAGTTCCAGGTGAAGGGGATGCCGTTCGCAGCGTTGTTGCTCGACGTGCCCTTCCACGCGTCCGGCCAGTGGTAGCCGAGATCCGCGGCGCCGTACCAGCCAACCTGCGCGGCAGCGCTGGAGGCGGTGAAGACCGCGATCAAGGCGGCTCCCGCCAGGAGTTTGAATTTCATTCTCAAAGCCCTCTCGTTGCCCTTCACTGCTGCGGCCATTTGACCCAGCACGGTTTATATCAAGGCCCGTCGGTTGCGTAAGTGTCGCTGAAGCCACACTCAGACCGCAATCTCCCAAAGCCGCTCGACCCAAGCCAGGACGCTATACGACCTCCACGCCTGCAATCAACGCGGCGGCGGATGGCGGAGCCCTCCAATCTCAGGTCTCGATGCTCCTGGCGTCCGCCGAAACCGCCGAGCCGTCGGTCGATTTCTCGGCCTTCACCTCGGCGCGAACCAGGGCCATCCTGACAGACCATTTGCGAAGTCATTGTTAATATTTTGGAAGCTCTTGCGACGCCGCAGCGCGAGAGCGGCGCAGCGGGATTGACCCTCACGCTGATGCTGCCGTTCGCGCTGTAACGCAACAGGCCCATACGCCCCACTTCGATCCCGCGCCGCCCCTGCAGCGATGGGCCTTCAACGTCCATGGCCGCGCTTGGTTCCGGCGCCCGGCTGATTCGCCCTAAGGCCGCGCCGCGCCATCATTCCGGCGCCGCTTCGCCCCAGGGAGGGCAGGCGCGCTTGTCAGAGCCGCGCGAAGGCCTACAGAGCCGCCATGATGTTCCCGAATCCTCGTCCTCGCCTCGCCTGGAGCCTCGCGGCGATCCTGGGCCTCGCCGGCCAAGCCGCGGCGGCGCAGGGGGCGCATGCCCGCATGGAGGTCCGTGACGCGTGGAGCAGGCCGGCCGCGGCCGGCGGCACCGGCGCCGGCTTCCTGACGCTGGTCAACCACGGCCGCGCCGCCGACGCCCTGGTGGCGGCGGAGACGCCTGCGGCCACGCGGGTGGAGATCCATCGCACGGGGATGACCGGCGGGGTGATGTCCATGGCGCCGGTACGCCGACTGGAGATCCCGGCCGGCGGCGCGCTGACGCTCGGGCCCGGCGGCGCGCACCTCATGCTGATCGGCCTCAAGCACGCCGAGCGGCCGGGGGACCAGATCCCGGCGGTCCTGAGGTTGGCCAGCGGAGCGCGTATCCGCACGAATCTGGTCGTGAGGATCACCCCGCCGCCTGACGCGAAAACCCGCTGAGCCGCCATGGCGCAGGTCGCGCCAACCGATGGGTCGCAGGTTTGGCGATGGCAAAAATTTGGCCCGCTGCGGGGGATAATCGCAGCGGGCCGCTTCTTGAGCAGTCGCTCTGATGAGCGGGCGTTTCCTCCCCGAAACGCCGGAGACCTCAGGACTTGGCGCCTTCATGTCTCTCGCGACACGGAAGGAACGGCAATTTTCTGCCCGAGTCAACGCACGCCCGGCAAGTTCCCGGCAAGGCCAGATCAGAATTTCGCGAGGCGGCAAATCTTTACGCCGTCATGTTCTCGCCGGGGTCAGCAGACGCGGGCCTTCAGCGCCTCGAAGGGCGGGCAGCCGACCTCGAAGACAAAGTCCGGCCGCGCGGCGGTCACCGGCCCCAGGCCCGCCTCGGTCAGCGCCCGGGCCGCCTCGGACACCCGGGCGGAGTCGACCAGCAGGCCGTTCGGGCGGGGCGCGGCGCCGGCCGCCGCGAGCTTCGCCACGATCCGTTTTTCCGCTGCGCCGCCGGACTGCGGCCAGATGAGCGTGGCGCGCGTGCGCGCCGCCGCCCGAGCCTCGACCGTGCGCAGGAGCTGCTCGGCGGCCGCGAGGCTCTCGGCGCGCCAGGGCGCGCGCAGGCTGGCGGCGAGCTGCGCCTGGCTCTTCAGGATGAGCCCGTCGGCGAGCGTCTTCAGGCCGTTCGCGGCGAGCGTCGAGCCTGTGGTGGTGATATCGACGACAAGCTCGGCCGCGCCTGCGGCGGGCGCGCCTTCGGTGGCGCCGCCAGACTCCACGATTCGGTAGTCGGCGACCCCATGGCGGGCGAAGAATGCGCGCGTCTGGGCGGGGTACTTGGTGGCCACCCGCATGCGCCGGCCGGTCCGCGCCAGATGATCGTGCGCCACCTCCTCGAGATCGGCCATGGTCTCCACGTCGAGCCAGCTCCGCGGCGCGGCGACCACCAGGTCGGCGCGGCCGAAGCCTAGCCCCCGCAGCAGCAGGACGCGGCTGTCGAGGTCCTCGCCCCGCTCGCGCAGCAGATCCTCGCCGGTGACGCCGATGTGAACCTCGCCGGCGTCCAGCGCCTCGGCGATCTCGCCCGCCGAGACCAAGCGCACCTGCGCGCCGGCCAGGCCGGAAAGGCTCGCGAGATAGCCGCGCGCGCCGCCGACCGTCTGCAGCTCCAGGCCGCAATCGGAGAGCCACGCCTCCACCTGCTCCTTCAGCCGCCCCTTGGACGGCAAGGCGATGATCAGCGGCCGGCTCACGCCTCGCCCTCCACATACGCGCGCCAGGGCCGCACGACGCAGCCCACCGCGCCGGCGTCGGCGCGGGCGCCCAACCGGGCGAGCAGGCTGTCGTAGCGGCCGCCGACCGCGATGGGGCGGTCCTCGCCGAGCGCGGCGCTGCGCACCTCGAACGTCAGGCCATCGTAATAGTCGAATGCGTGGCCGAGGGCCGGGGCGAACCGCATGTGGTCGGCCGGCGCGACTTGGGCGAGGCGTTCGAGCCGCGCGCGCCAGGTCTCCAGCGCCGCGTCGAGCATTCCCGCCTTGCGGCCGGCGAGCGCGCGGACCTTGGCCAGCGCCGGCTCCGGCGCGTCGGAGATGGCCATGAACGCCGAGATGGCGCCGGCCTGGTCGGCCTTGAGCGCCGCCGCCCGCGCGGCGTCCGCCTTGCGGACCAGGAGCGCGGCGATCTCGCCTGGACCGCGTCCGCCGACCGGCTCGATGCCGGCCAAGCTCCAGACCTCCTCCAGCAGCGCGGCGGCCTCGGCCTGCGGAAGCCCCGCGAGGCGAGCCGCGAGCGCGCCCTCCGCGCCGGGCGCAGCCGACTCCCGGCCGGCCCGGGCGAGCTCGGCGGCGAGCAGGCGCGGACGACCGGCCACGCGTTTCAGCCGCCCGGCGAGCGCGCCCGACATGCCGAGCGAATCGATGAACGGGCCGAACAGGCCGACGTCGCCGAGCCAGAGCGTGAGGTCGCCACGGCCGCCCGCGCGGGCGGCCTGCCAGGCGATCTGCGCGATCTCGGCGTCGGCGCGGGCCGGCGAGCCTTCGGCGGGGGCGAAGACCTCGACGCCCATCTGCAGGAACTCCTCCGGGCGGTCGGAGCCCGGGGCTGCGCGGAACGCCGCCCCCTCGTAGTAGTAGCGGCCGGAGAGCGCGCCGCGCTCGATATGCTGTCGCGCCACCGCGACGGTGAAATCGGGCCTCAGGCACATCTCGGCGCCCCCTTCGGCCTGGACCACGAAGAGGCGTGCGCGCATGGCCTCGCCGGCGAGGTCGAGCAGCAGGCCGAGCGGCTGCAGAAGGGGGGCGTCAGCCGGCTCTGCGCCGCCGGTGAGCAGCGCCTCGCGGATGGCGGCCCTGGCTTCGCCGGAAACGGCGGGCTCGACCCTCACCGGCGCGGATCCAGGATCTTGCGGATCGCGGCCGCCAGCTCGGCGCGCGGCACGGTGACCTGACCGGGCCGCTCGGCGCGCCAGGCGGCGTTGTCGGCGACGCCGGCCGAAAGCGCGCGGCCGAGGTCGAGGTCTTTCACGGTCGCGGTCCCCGCGGCGAACTCGTCCTCGCCGATGATCACCGCGGCGGGCGAGAACCGGCGGTCGGCGTACTTCATCTGCGCCTTCATGCCTGACTGGCCGAGATAGACCTCGGCGGGAATGCCGGCGGCGCGAAGCTCGGAGGCGACCGCGAAGTAGTCGGCCATGCGGCCCTGGTCGAAGGCGACCACCACCACCGGCCCGCGCACCTCCGCGCCCCGATCGCGGCCGGCCGCTCTGAGCGCCGCGGCCAGGCGGGAGACGCCGAAGGAGAATCCCGTCGCGGGCGTCCGCTCGCCGGTGAAGCGGGCGACAAGGTCGTCGTAGCGGCCGCCGCCGCCCACCGAGCCGAAGCGCACGGCCTGGCCCCGCTCGTCCTTGGTCTCCAGCAGCAGCTCGGCCTCGAAGACCGCGCCGGTGTAGTACTCCAGGCCGCGCACGACCGAAGGGTCGAAGACGGCGCGGTCGGGTCCAACGCCGAGGCTGGTGAGCGCCGCCTCGATGCCGGCCAGCTCGGCCAGGCCCTCATCGCCCGCCGTCGAACCGCCGATCACGTTGGAGAGCCGATTCAGGGTCTCGTCGCGGCCGGCGCCCGCCCGCGTGAAGGCGAGCACCCGCTCGGCGGCGGCGCCGTCGAGGCCCGCGCCCTTGGTGAAGGCGCCGGATTCGTCGAGGCGGCCCTCGCCCAGCAGCAAACGCACGCCGTCCTCGCCCAGCCGGTCGAGCTTGTCGACGGCCCGCAGCACCGCCAGCTTCTGGCCCTCCTCGGCGACGCCGGCCGAAGCCATCAGGCCGTTGAGCAGCTTGCGGCTGTTGATCTTCAGGACCGCCGCGCCCTCAGGGATGCCCGTGGCGGCAAGGCCCTCGGCGGCCATGGCGATGATCTCGGCGTCCGCCTCGGGCCGCGCGGAGCCCACGGTGTCGGCGTCGCACTGCACGAACTCGCGGTAGCGGCCGGGACCGGGCTTCTCGTTGCGCCAGACGAGGCCGAAGGCGTAGCGGCGGAACGGCTTGGCGAGCGTTTCCCAGTTCTGGGCCGCGAAGCGCGCGAGCGGGGCGGTCAGGTCATAGCGCAGCGCCAGCCACTGCTCGTCATCGTCCTGCAGGGCGAAGACGCCCTCGTTCGGCCGGTCGGCGTCGGGCAGGAACTTGCCGAGCGCATCGGTGAATTCGAAGGCGGGCGTCTCGAGGAGCTCGAAACCGTAGCGCTCGTACACCGCCGAAACGGCGGCCAGGATCGCGCGCTCGGCGGCGAGGTCGCGGGCGCGGCGATCGGCGAAGCCGCGCGGATTGCGGGCCTCGGGCCGGGCGGCGGACGGCTTGGGCGGATCGGGCATGCCGGGCCGCTTAGCGGTTGCCGGCGGCGGGCTCAAGCGAGGGTTCTGGAAAGGAGAACGGTCCATGCGTCGGATCCTGCTGGAGGGGGTCGCGACGGACGAAGCTGTGAGCGAGCCCCGTCCGCATCGGCGGGGCTCAGGCGGCGGCGCTTAGGGCAAGCGATCCCAGCCCGATCCCGCGTGGGTCGGATGGTGAGGCCGGTGATGGTGCGCGGCGGCGTTCATGGGGCGGCGCATATAGCCGAGGATGGTGAAGAAAGCGAATCCGCGCTCAGCCGGACGGTCGCGGCTCGGGCGACGGGGCGGCGTCGAACCCCGGCTGCGGGCCGGGGGAGGAACTCAGAGCCCGCGCAACAGCGGGAGGCGAGGCTCAGCGGGGCTTGCGGAAACGGTACAGGAACTGGTCGGTCTTGCCGCGGATCGCCGGGTTGAAGACCATCTTGGTGTGGTCATCGGCGGGGTTGGCGAGGATGTCGCTCGACCCGTCGAACTTGAAGCCGGCGGCCTCGACCTCGGACTTCACCGCGGCCGGATCGATGCGGTGCAGGGTCTCGGTGGCCGATAGCCCCGTGCCGGGCGCGGCGTGGTCCAGCACCACGAACACGCCGCCGGGTTTCAGCGCCGCATAGACGGCCTTGTTGAAGCCCGCCACGTCGGCCGGGCCCATGAACTTGTCGTGCAGGTCGTGATAGTTCTGGCGGATGAACACCGCGTCCAGGCCCTTCGGCAGGTCCATGCGGTCGATCGGCGGGGTCAGCACCGTTACGTTCGGCGTCTGGGCGGCGGTGGACTTCAGGAGGCCCTCCACCTGCGGGTGGGCCTTGATCACCTCGGTGGGGATCACGGCGTAGACCTTGCCCTTCGGGCCGACGGTCTTCGCGAAGATGCGCACGAAGCGGCCGGCGACGATTTCGGCGATCCGGTCCCCGGCCTTCACCCCAACGAAGGCCACCACCTGCGGACCCTTCAGCGACGGGTCGCTCAGCGCATCACCCGGCGCGTTCTGGTCGGTGACCGGGTCGGGGCGCGCCCTCGGCGCCTGGGCCTGGACCGAGCCCGCGAAGCCTGCCGAGGCGGCCAGCAGCAGGCCTGCGAAGACGACGCCGGATGTGCGCTTCATGACGGAGCTCCTTCCCCGAGCTCCAGCTTAGCAGACCGGCAAAGCATGGCCACTCAACGCTTCAGTCGGGCGATGAGCGCGGCGGTGGAGGGGTCGTGGGCGCCCGGCGGCCCGCCTTCGAGATCCGAGAGCACACGGGCGGCCAGGGTCTTGCCGAGCTCGACGCCCCACTGGTCGAAGGCGTTGATGCCCCAGAGCACTCCTTCCACGAACACCTTGTGCTCGTAGAGCGCGATGAGCGCGCCTAGCGGCTCGGGGCTGAGGCGGTCGAGCAGGATGAAGCTCGAGGGCCGGTCTCCGGGGAAGGCGCGCTGCGGCGCGAGCTCGGCGATCTCGGCCGGCGGCCTGCCGGCGGCGGCCAGTTCGGCGCCGACCTCGTCCTGCGAGCGGCCGATCATCAGGGCCTCGGCCTGGGCGACGGCATTGGCGAGCAGCTTGCGCTGGCCGGCGGGATCGCCGTCGGTCGGCTCGCGGACGGCGAGGATGTCGACCGGCACGATGTCGGTGCCCTGGTGCAGGTACTGGAAGAAGGCGTGCTGGCCGTTGGTGCCGGCGTCACCGAACACGGCCGTCGCGGTGGGATGGGCCACCGGGCGGCCCTGCGCGTCCACCCGCTTGCCGTTGGACTCCATCTCCAGCTGCTGCAGGAAGGCAGGGAACAGCCGCAGCCGCTGGGCGTAGGGAACGACCGCGCGGACCCGGCGGCCGAGCCCGTCGCCGTTGAACACATGGGCCAGCGCCAACAGGACCGGCGCGTTCGCCTCCAGAGGCGCCTGAAAAAAGTGCGCGTCCATCGCCGCACCGCCCGCCAGCAGGGCCTCGAACACCTCGAAGCCCAGGGCGACAGCGCACGAGAGGCCGACAGCCGACCAGACCGAATAGCGACCGCCGACCCAGTCCCAGAAGGCGAAGACCTGATCCTCAGGGACGCCGAAGGCGCGGGCCTTCTCGGGAGCGGCGGAGACGGCGACGAGCTGGCTGTCGGCGCGGGCCCCGAGCGCGTCGCGGAGCCAGGCGCGGGCGGTCTCGGCGTTGGTCAGCGTCTCCAGCGTTGTGAAGGTCTTGGAGACCACCACGACCAGGGTCTCGGCAGGGTCGAGCCCGGTCAGCGCCTGCGCGAGCTCGGCCGGATCGACATTGGCGGCGAAGCGCAGCTCGATCGCGGGGCTGAGCGGCTTCAGCGCCTCCCAGACGAGCCGCGGGCCGAGATCCGAGCCGCCGATGCCGATGTGAACGACGGCGCGGAACGGCTTTCCGGCGGCGCCGCGGCGGTCCCCGGAGCGGACCGCTTCGGCGAAGGCGGCGATCCTGGCTCGCGTCGCCTCGATCTCGGGCGAGACCGGCGCGCCGGCGGCGCGGAAACCGGCGCCGGGCGGCGCGCGCAGCGCCATGTGCAGGGCGGGACGCCCCTCCGAGCGGTTGACGACCTCTCCGGCGAACAGCGCCGTCCGGGCGGCCTCCAGGCCCGAGGCCCGGGCGAGATCGATCGCGACGTCGAGGTCGCCGAGGGACCAGGGCTGTTTGGACAGATCGAGGTCGAGGCCGGCGGCGCTCACGCTGAGCCGCGCCAGACGGTCGGGCTCGGTGCGGAACAGGTCGGCGATGCGCCGCTCGGAGGCCCGGCCCGCGGCGGCCTGCAGTCGGCTCCAGGCGGCGTCCGTCTCAGGCACGCGCAGGTCCATCCGGGTGGAGGCTTCCCATCATCACAGGGGCGGGTACTTAACGCTGCAGCCGTAGGGGCGGGTCACCGGATGGGCGATCGGGCGGTGCGCCTTGAGGTCGGCGAGCGCGTCGGCCACGTAGTTGTCCGCGCCCTTCAGGCTCTTGGGGTCGGTGAACGGACGGTCGTCGATGCCGCCCATGTAGACCAGCCGCCCGGTCGGATCGATGATGAACATGTGCGGCGTGGTCTTGGCCTCGTAGGCGCGGGCGAGGCGGCCGTCGGAATCGATCAGCACGGCGGTGGCGTGGCTGTGCACCTTCTTCTTCCAGGCGCGCACCTCGGGCGGGGTCATGTACTCGGCGCTGGCGCGGGGCGCGGTCATGACGGTGAACCAGACGACGCCCTGCCGGCGGGCCTTGGCCTGCAGCCGCTGCATGTTGCCGGAATCGTAGTGCTTGTGGCTGTAGGGGCAGGCGTCGCTGGTCCACTCCAGGACCACGATCTTGCCCCGATAGCCGGCGAGCGCGCGGACGCGGCCGCGCGCGTCGGCAGCCTGGAAGTCGGGCGCGGGCGCATCGATCTGCGGCGCCGCCAGCGCCGGCGCGGCGAAGCCGAGCGCGGCGAGCGCGACCAGGGCTGTCCGGCGCGCGGGTCCCATCAGCCCGCCTTCGCGGCGCCGGCGTCGAGGGCGTGGATGACCGCGCCTTCGGTGAGGATGGCGGGCAGGATCACCGGCTGGGCGCCGCCCGCGCCGTAGACCAGGTAGAGCGGCACGCCGGCCCGGCCGTAGCGGGCGAGCTCGGCGGCGATGGCCGGGTCGCGGCGCGTCCAGTCGGCCTTCAGGTAGGTGAAGCCGTCGCGCTTCATGGCCTCGATCACCGGGCGGGTGGAGAGCACGACGCGGTCGTTGACCTGACAGCTCACGCACCAGGCGGCGGTGTAGTTGACGAACACCGGCTTGCCGTCCGAGCGGAGCGCCGCCAGGCGCGACGGGGAGTAGGCCTCGGCCACGGCTTCGGCCCGCGCCGGGCCAGCCGCCAGCGGCGTCGCGGCGTAGGCGGGCCACACCGCGGCGGCCAGGGCGGCTGCGCCGAGCACACCG
>NZ_JAICYI010000043.1 GCF_025934275.1 Phenylobacterium sp. | reverse complement strand
TCGCCGCCGGAGCCGGCGTGCAGGGTGTCGTTCCCGAGGTTGCCGTAGAGGATGTTCTGGCTGGCGTGCGCGGTGATCAGGTCGTCGCCCTGGCCGCCCACCAGCCAGTCGCCGCCGCCCGCGCCCCCGTCGATCGTGTCGTCGCCCTTGTTGCCGTTGATGTCGTCGAAGCCGGAGCCGCCCTGGATGGAGTCGTTCCCGTCGTCGCCACGCAGGTAGTCGCCGCCCGCCCAGCCCGTGACGGTGTCGTCACCGGGCCCGGCATGGATCTCCGTCGCCCCGGCGCGCGCCGTCAGGTTGTCGTCGCCGGCGGTCGCGCCGCCGGCGCCGCTCGAAGCCGCGGCGGTGTTCGGCGTCCAGCCCAGCACGTCGAGCACCTGCAGGTCGGTGGCCGACATCGAGCCGGGATCGGCAGGCCCGCCGGCCCCGAAGGCGTCGCCGGCCGTGAAGTCCCAGTCCCCGAGGTCCTGGCCGTCGTCGACGCCGCTGGCGTTCACCGCGTTGTGGAAGACGAAGTTGCTGAGATGCGCGCCGTCGACGCCGAAGAAGGTGGTGAGCCCGTCCCGTCCGCCGGTGTAGTCGCGCGCTCCGGCGGCGGTGAAGCGGAACAGGTCGAGCGGCGCCCAGCGGGTGTCCTGGATGCCGAGGCTCTCGATCCGACCGAAGGCGCCCTCCGAGATCTCGTGCTCGATCGCCCCGACGGCGTCCTGCCCGAAGCTCCAGGGAAGGTTGCTATTCAGCGTGACCGAGACGTCGGCGGCGTTGGTGAGGCTGCTCAGGCCGAGCAGGCGGGCTTCCGGCGTCGCGACCTCGAAGCCCACGCCCATCGAGGGATCGAACGCCGGCAGGCCGTTCACCGCCAGGAAGTCGTCGGCTGTCGTCGCGTGCGCCCTGAGCGCGCCCACCAGGGCGTCGTAGCCGGTGCGGATGGTGAAGAACGAATTGTGCGCCGCCGTGCCCGCGGCCAGCGGCGCGAGGTCGAAATTCGCCGTGATGGTGACGGGATCGCTGAAGTGCGACTGGAAGAAATTCTCGGCGCTGATCACCGCGCTGCGGAAGGCGTCGGTGACGTTCGCCGAGTAGGAGTTGACGAAGACGAGGCCGCTGCCCGCGAGGGTTACGGTCTCACTGGCGAGCGGCATCTGTCGCGACCCTGGCTTGCGTCCCGCCTGCCACATTGGCCCGCAATTGTGGCCAAATTGTCAACAACCTCCACAGCTTAGCTGCGATCCTTCAGCGCGCCCCGCGGCCGGTTCAGCCGCCGTAGCCGGCGGGCAGCTCCTCCTCCTTCAGCAGATCGTCCTTGGACACCTTCTTGTCCTTCACCTTCGCGTTCTCGACGATCAGGTCCACGACCTTGTCCTCGAAGATCGGCGCCCGCAGCTGCGCCTGGGCGTTGGGATTGTTGCGCAACAGGTCGAACACCTGCTGCGCCTGGGCGCCGTAGCGCAGCGCCTCCTGGCGCATGGCGTTGGCGAGCTCCGCTTCGGTGACGGCCACGTTGTTGCGGCGGCCGATCTCGGCCAGCACCAGCCCGAGCCGCACGCGCCGCTCGGCGATCTTGCGGTACTCGGCCTGCAGTTCGGCGTCGCTCTTGCCGGCGTCATCCTCCGGCAGCTGGCCGGATTCCTTGTCCTGCTGCACCTGCTGCCAGATCGAGGCGAACTCGGCCTCCACCATCTTGGGCGGCAGCGGGAAATCGTGCTTCTCGTCGAGCTGGTCCAGGAGCGCACGCTTGAGCTTGAAGCGGGTGGCGCTGGCGTACTGCTGCTCGAGGTTGGTCGTGATCAGCTCGCGAAGCTTCTCGAGGCTCTCGACCCCGAGCCGCTCGGCGAGCGCCGCGTCGGCCTTGGCCTCGACCGGGGCCTTGACCTCCTTCACAGTCACCTCGAATTCGGCGTCTTTGCCCCTCAGCGTCTCGACCTGGTAGGTTTCCGGGAAGGTGACCTTGACGGTCAGCTCGCTCTCCGGCTTGGCCCCCACGAGTTGCGTTTCGAAGCCCGGGATAAACTGGCCGGAGCCCAGCACCAGCTCCACGTCGCTGGCCGTGCCGCCCTCGAACGCCACCCCGCCGACCCGGCCCACGAAGTCGATGACGACCATGTCGCCGTCCTTGGCCTTCACGGCCTTGCCGGTCCGCGGCACATAGGTGCGGTTCTGCTTGGCGAGCTCGTCCAGCGCCTCGTCCACTTCCTTGTCGGTGGGCTCGTAGACCGGACGCGTCAGGCTGAGCTTGGCCGGATCGACCGGCTCGAACTCCGGCATCACGTCGACGGCGATCTCATAGGCGAGGTCGGCGCGTCCCTCGATGACCTCGGCGAGGTCGGTCTCCGGCTTCAGGTCCGGCTCGCCGGCGGGCCGCACCTTGCTGTCCTCCAGCACCTTCTGCGTGCTCTCCGAGAGGGTCTGCTCGACCACCTCGCTCATCAGCGCCTTGCCATAGAGCCGGCGGACGTGCGCTGTCGGCACCTTGCCCGGCCGGAAGCCCTTGATGCGCAGCGTCGGGGTGATCTCGGCGATCCGCGCCTCCAGCCGGTCGGTCAGATCCTGCGCCGGGACCGTCACGCCCCACACGCGGCTCAGGCCTTCGCCGGATTTTTCAACGACTTGCATGGACATTCTCGGGATTCCGGCGCCCTCCGCGGAGGGCCGCGCAGGGTCGTGCTGATGAAAGGACAAGCGCCGTCAAAGGTCCAGTCCGGCGCGAGCGCGCCTTATGTCACGCAGGCCTGCGGGCTCCAAGCGCAAAGCCCGCAACGCCCTGCCGGGCTTGACGCCGCCGCCCGCGCCCGCGATGGCAGGCGCCAGGCGGATGTGGCGGAACTGGCAGACGCACTGGATTTAGGTTCCAGCGCCGCAAGGCGTGGAGGTTCGAGTCCTCTCATCCGCACCACGCCGTGGCCGGCGCCGCGGGGGTGACAGCCGCGCCGGGCGCGGGCAGAAGACGCGCATGGCGGGCAATGTGCTCTTCATCCACAACAACTTCCCGGGCCAGTTCGGCGACCTCGCGACGGCGCTCATGGAGAGGGGCGTGCGCTGCGTCGCGTTCGGCCAGAAGCACGCGCCCGGCGTGCCGGGCGTGGCCATGCTGCGCTACTCGCCCCCGCGCGGCAGCACCGAGGGGATCTACACCTTGGCCGTCCGGCCGGAGTCCGACCTGATCCGCGCCGAGCTTACCTACCACGCCGCGCGCCGGGCCGTGGAGTCCGGCTTCGTTCCCGACGTCATCATCGGCCACACCGGCTGGGGCGAGACCCTGTTCCTCGACGAGGTCTATCCGGACGCGCGGCAGGTGCTGTTCCCGGAGTTCTATTACCGGGCGGATCTGGACGTCGGTTTCGACCCGGAGTTCCCGTTGCCGGACGAGCTCGCGTTCCTGCGGCTGAAGGCGAAGAATCTGACCATGAACCTGGCGATGAGCGAGGCCGACGCCATCGTCTGTCCGACCGAGTTCCAGGCCTCGACGTTGCCGGCGATTTTCCAGCCGAAGACGCGGGTCATCCACGAGGGCGTCGACGTCGCCGCCATCAAACCCGGCCCAGCCGAGCCCTTCGCGCTCGACGACGGAGGGGTCATCGCGCCGGGAACGCCGGTCATCACCCATGTGAACCGCAACCTGGAGGCCCTGCGCGGCCTGCACATCTTCGCCCGCGCCCTGCCCCGCGTCCTGGCCGAGGTTCCCGACGCCCAGGTGCTCGTGATCGGCCGAGACGTCCAGAAGGGCTACGCCGGGTCTCCCCCCGACGGCCTCACCTGGCGTGAGTACTGCACCGGCGGCCTGGATCTCGATCCGGAGCGCGTCCACTTCCTGGGTTCGATCCCGCACGCGCGCATGCAGGCGGCGCTTCGGCTGTCGGCCGCACACGTCTACTACACCTATCCCTTCGTGCTCTCCTGGTCGGTGATCGAGGCGATGGCGCTCGGCTGCTATGTGATCGCCTCCGACACCGCGCCGCTGCACGACGCCATCGAGGACGGGGTGAATGGCAGGCTGCTGCCGTTCTTCGACGTCGCCGCCCTCTCCGATGCCCTGATCGCCGCCTGCCGGGAGCCCGACGCCGCAAGGCCGCTGCGCGCCGCCGCCCGCGCCACGGCGGTGGAGAAGTTCGACGCCGCCCAGGGCCGCGCCGCCTGGTTCGCCCTGCTGCGCGAATTGGGACTCCCGATCTAGCCGCAGCGGATCTGCTTGATGAGCCCGGTCTGGGCGTCGAAGAAGAAGTTCAGCCGCCCCGGCTGGTAGTCCTGGGTGATCGGACAGGTGGTGCAGGCGACGCGTTGCCGCTCCGGATGGATCGGCACCGGGATCTCGCTGCGCGGATGGCCGATCAGGTTCTGCACCTCGGAGGCGCCGCACGCGTCGCGGGGCGGCGCGGGGGGCGGCGGGACCGGCAGCGGCGACGGAGCCGGCGCGGGCGGCGGCGCGACTTGCGCTGCGGGCGCCGCAGGCGGCGCCGGCGCGAGGTCCTCCGGCGCGATCGAGCAGGCGGCGAGCAGAAGCAGGAGCCACGCTGCGGCCGCCACGCCCCGGCTCATGCCTGCTTCTCCCACCCGCGGGCCTGCTGCTTCCAGTAGGCGACCGGCAGACCCTGCCCCTTCAGCCGGCTCCAGAGCGCCCGTGCGGCCGCCAGCTGGCCCTCGTCGGCGCCGTCGAACAGCACCAGGCAGCGGGCGAAGTCGGAGAGCTCGCCCGGTTCTGCGCCATCAAGCAGGAAGAGGGCCTCGGCGCGATTTGGATTGTCGAAGCCGGTGGAGAGCAGCACGGGCTGGCGGGCCGCGTCCGGTTCGCCCGCCGCCGCGTGCGGCAGGAAGCTGTCGTCGCGGTACGACCAGAGCCAGCCGTCGAGATGCTCGATGCGCCCCGGCTCGGCGCTGCGCACCAGCGCCTTCCAGCCGCGCTGCAGGGTCTTCTCCAGCAGTTCGGGGAGCGCCTGGTCGAGCCCCGTCCGCTCCAGGTGATAGAACCAGACGTCGCATGCGCCCTCGGCCATGCCGCCCTTGTAGCCCACTCCCTCGGGCTCGGCACGCGCCGCGCGATCCGGCCGCGATTCCGGGGGACGCCACCTCATTTCGGATGTAGGCTTTTTCGCATCGTCGGCAGAGGCAACGGGCGGCCGGCGACTGAGATGCGCCCGCGTGCGCTCCCGCCTGATCGGAGGGCCGAAATGTCGGCCAAGATCGAACGGTTTCCGGGAGTTCCCGCACCGCGTCCTGAGGTGAATCCAAGCCGTGGGGAGAGCGCCGCCCTGCGGTATGTCAGCCGGGCCCAGGAAGCCTTCCAGCTCATCGCCATGGCGGGCACCGACCTGGAGCGCAGCGCGTATTGCGAGATCGCCGAAGCCTGGCTCGATCTCGCCGAAGCCGCCCTGCCGATCCGCGCCTGATCGCCTTTTCAGGGCGCTGAGCCGGCCTGCAACTCGCGCGCGCTGGCGAGCCGGTCCGGGGCTCGCCTAGACCTCGCACGTGGGCTGGACGCCGATTCCCCCGCGCGATTACCTGCTGGGCATGCTCGCCGGCATGGCGCTGGGCGCGGCGATCGCCGGCGCCGCCATCTGGGCGGCGATCCTCACCGCCTGACGCCCGTGCAGCCTCTTGAGGCTCAGTCGTCGGCCGGCGGGCGCTTGCGCCCCGCCCGCCGCTCGGGCGCGGGGCCGCGGTGCAACTCGTTGCGGATCACCGCGCGCCGCAGCTGGGCCACCAGACGGGCCAGTTCGTCTTGACCGTTCTGCATGCCGACGGAACGTTGAAATGCGGTCTTCGATCCGGCGGATTCCCTGCGGTTCTCCGGGTGCGGCTTCGGCCACAGCCAAGGTCAGGCCGTCTCGGAGTTGAGCGAGACGGCGAGCGCCAGCACCCGACGGCTGCATTCGTCCGTCAACTCCACCCGCAGGCGTCCGGTGTCCCAGAGCTCGCGCGGCTGTTCCTTGAGAAGCTCCGCCAGGATGCGAGTCGCCTCCGTCCGCGCCGCCTCGACGTCCGGCAGTTCGGTCCCCTCTTCGTCCGGGTACCGCCGCCCATCCTCGGTGTGGAAGTAGAACCTCGGCATGGCCCTAAGAACTGCGCGAAACCGACTGCGTTCCCCCGAATCGCTACGCAGATCGAGCAACCATGGCTAGGCTTTTCAATCGGCTAGCGGATCAGGTTGCGGCGTCGCCTTAGCATCACGGCACCGAGGGACGCGCGGCCTGACGACATTTGCGCACCACCTCCTCCAGCTTCGCAAGCCGCTCGTCGCGCAGGATCCGGCCGGCGGCGAGAAGCTGGTAGCGGTCCGCGGCCCCGCCGGCCGCGCGCAGCGCCTGGTCGCTGTCGGGATAGGCGGGCGGCGCCCCGAGCTCGTCCGGCACGCACTTGATCGGGACCGGGACCGGCACGCGCACGCGGACCACCTTCTCGGCGGCGGGCGCTCTCGGCGGCGGAGGCGGCGGGGACGCCAGCCTCGTGGGCCGCATGGGCCAGTCGCCGCAGCCGCTGACGGCCAACCCGACCGCCAGGCTCGCGGCGATCGCGCGTCTGCGGCTCATTTCCGATCCAGGGCTTTCATCACCGCCTGGTCGGCGCTCTCCATGCGTGCGCAGAGATCGATGCCGGCCGGCGGGCGCGCGACCAGTTCGGCGGCGAGCTCTCGCCGCCCGGTCGGGCCCCGCACGGCCCCCGGACCGACCTCGCCGAGCGCCGGGCGCGCGGCCGCGGCCTGGTCGCCGTAGCTCCTGGGCGCCGCGCCACAGCTGACCAGCTCCCCTTGCAACGCGGAGGCGTCCCGGGTCGCGAGCGCCGCGATGCGGGCCTTGAGGAAGCGCTCCTCCTCGTGCGCCTTCACCAGGCTGCCGGCCAGCGCTCCGGCCAGGGCGATCGCCGCCAGCGACGCGATGGGCCCCGCCGCCGGGCGGGTGATCAGGCGGGAAACTCCCCGCAGCATGGTTGCCTCCCTCGATGCCCGGAACTCAGTCGAACTCAGCCGTTTGGCGTCAATGCGGCGTAATCGCCAAAAACCCCCTTTGGCCTTGAGTAATCCACATGAGTTTGCCCCCTGAACGACGAGGCCCCGTCGCGCTTGCGGCGCGGCGGGGCCCTGCTGCGGCGTCTCGGACGAATCCTGGCCGCTGCAGTTCCTCAACCCGCAGCGCAGAGTCCCGTTCCGGAGGCGGGTTGCCGCGCCATCCGCGGCTGCACGTTCACGCGGCGGCCGCGCCGCCTTGCTCCCCGGGCGGGGGCCCGAAGCGATTCCGGCCGGCCTCGCCGTCCGCCGCGCCCAGCCAGACACCGCAGGCGATCAGCAGCAGCGCGCCCAGATAGGCGATCGGACCCACCATCAGCGGCCCGACCATCGCCGCAGCCATCAGCGCGCCGGCGTCGAACGCCAGCAGCCCCGCGGCCCACCAACCGCTGCGGCCGAGGTCGTGCAGTCGCCCCACCGCCGCGCCGAGCCACAGAAGGCCGGCGGCCAGGCCCGTCTGCAGCTTCAGGACGAGGGCGGCGCTCGCGCAGACCAGCGCCGCGGCAGCCAGAATGGCCCAGTACTGGCGCCGGCCGAGGCGCCCGTTCAGTATGCCGCGCATTCAGCTCCTCCAGTCCGAGCGCTCGGTAGTTCCCCCGCGCTCTCTGCAACCTCCTGTAGAGAAACTTCGGTTTCCACCGCGTGCACGAGCATGATGAACGACGCCGCCGCGGCGTGCGCGACCCCCAGGCGGAACCTTGGCCTTTGGCGCTCGTTGATCAAGCGCGGCTTTAGCGTCCTGGGGAAGGACGCGCCTCATCGGGGCCGCTGGTTGCGCTGCAAGGCCCCGGGCCCTCCGGGGCCTTGTTCGTTGTGGCGCGGCCGCGGGCCGAGCAGAGGCGTATGCTGCGCCGCGGGCGATTCGACGCCCGGCGGTTCCAACGGGGGAATCCATGACTATCACCACGGGCGCCGTCCTGAGCGGCGCCGTCACGGTCGTCGCCTTGCTCGTCACCTTCTGGATGGGCCTGCGCGTCGGGCTGCTGCGGCACCGCCACGGCATCGAGGCGCCGGCGGTCAGCGGCCATCCGGACTTCGAGCGCGCCTACCGGGTGCAGATGAACACCATGGAGCAGCTGGTGCTGTTCCTGCCGCTCCTGTGGCTCTCCACCCTGTTCCTGCGCAGCTTCACCTGGGCGCCCGCGGCCGTGGGCCTGGTCTGGATCGCCGGCCGGCTGGTCTATTCCAGCGGCTACATGGCCGCGCCGGAACGCCGCGGCACGGGTTTCCAGATCGGCATGCTGGCGAGCCTCGCCCTGTTGATCCTGACCCTCGTCGGCCTGGCGCAGGCCTGGGGCGTGCGGGGCAGCTAAGGGATCGCCACGCGGGCCGGCGGCAGCGGCACGCCCGGGGTCTCCACCCGAAGGCGGAACACCGTCCCGCTGGTTTCGTTCGGGGCGCCGTCGGAGCCGGTGACCACATAAAGCTCCTGCAGGTCGTCGCCGCCGAAGCACAGGCTGGTGACCATCGGCAGCGGAACGGGGAGGTCCCGCCGGTGGCTCCCGTCCGGCTCGAACACCGCCACCCGGCCGCGCCGCGCATCGGCGACCCACACCGAACCGTCGGCGGCGACCTTCAGTCCGTCCGGAACGCCGCCCGCCTCGAACCGGGCGAAGGCGCGCCATTCGCCCACCGAGCCGTCTCCGGCCACGTCGTAGACCCGCACCAGCGAGGATCTGGAATCCGAGTGGTAGAGCCGCCGCCCGTCCGGCGAGAACCCCAGTCCGTTGGTGAGCATGACCCCGCCGGACAGCGTCTGCACGGTCCCGTCCAGCTCGATCCGATGCAGCGCGCCCGGCTGCGGTTCCTCCCCGCCGAACACCCGGAAGGCCAGGGAGCCGACGTAGATCCGCCCCGCTGCGTCGGTGGTCAGGTCGTTGAAGCCGGTGCAGCCGGGGATCGCCGCCTGGGTCAGGATCGGCTTTGGCAGCGCGCCGGAGAAGTCGACGTAGGCCACGTCGCGGCCGCCGACGATCAGCCCGCCCGCGGCGTGCAGGGCGATGCCGCCGATCCCGCGCCGGCGCGGCACGGCGAGCGAGACCTCGCCGGCCCGGTCCAGGAGGTGCACGCCGCCGTTCGGCACGTCGCTGAAGTAAAGTCCCCTTTGCGGATCCCAGACGGGACCCTCGATCAGGCCGAAGCCCGAAGCGACCTCCTGCATGCGCCCTCCTCCATGGTCTCCGACGTTGTCATCGACACCGAACACCCAAACAGCCAGACGAGGCTAGCCGCCCAGCCGCTCGGCCAGGCTCTCAAGGGCGGCGGCCACCGGCGCCGGCCGGGTGAGCGGCGCCAGGTGATCGAGCGGCAGGCGGATCACCGGCCAGCCAAGCCGGGTCGCCGCCTCCGCCTCGTCCTCGTAGGCGCCGCTGAGCTTGAGATAGGCCGCCGGCGATGTGAGCGACCGGTCCGGCGCGGCCTCCTCGAAATAGCCGGTGGGCACAGGCGCGACCTCGGAAAGCAGCCCTGCGCGGAGATCCGCATCCGGCACGAGCCGCTCAATCGCGCCGGGCGGCCACCAGGCATCCCACGGGGGCAGCCAGCCCTCCCGGCCAGCGAGACGGAGCTGCTGGCTCAGCTCGGGCGGGGCGGTGTCGAACCAGCTCCGGCCGGGATGCGGCAGGATGGCGTCGGCGAAGATCGCGCCGCGGAGCGCCGGCAGCCGCGCCGCCAGCGCGGGGACCAGCGCGCCCGCCCCGCTGTGGGCGACGAGGATCGGCGCCTCGTCGGCCTCCAGTTGCTCCGCCAGGCCGTCCGCCAGGCCCGGGTAGAAGCCGCCGCTGAGATTTGCCAGGGCCGGCCAGGCGGGTGTCTCCGCCGCATGCCCCCTGCCGCGCAGCGCCTCGCCGGTCGGCCGCCAGCTGGCCGGGCCGAGCAGCGGGCTGTGAAGCAGGAGGAAGCGCGCCACGCGCCGGCGCCTCAGGCCTCGTAGCGGTCGGCGACCATGCGGTTCAGCAGCCGCACCCCGAAGCCGGTGGCGCCCTCCGGTATGGTCGGCACGCTCGACGGCTTCTTCCAGGCGACCGAGGCGATGTCGAGGTGCGCCCAGGGCAGGCCGTTGACGAACTTCTGGATGAACAACGCCGCCGTAATCGAGCCGCCCGGCCGGCCGCCGGTGTTCTTGACGTCTGCGATCATGGAATCGATCTGCCGGTTGTACGGATCCGGCAGCGGCATGCGCCACAGCGGCTCGCCCTCCGCCCCCGAGGCCGCCAGCAGGGCGCCCGACAGCTCGTCGTTATTGGAGAACAGGCCAGCGTAGTCGTGGCCCAGCGCGACGATGATCGCCCCGGTGAGCGTCGCCAGGTCGACCATGAACCGTGGCTTGAAGCGGTCCTGGCAATACCAGACGGCGTCCGCCAGCACGAGCCGGCCCTCGGCGTCGGTGTTGATCACCTCGATGGTCTGGCCCGACATCGAGGTCACCACGTCGCCCGGGCGCTGGGCCCCGCCATCGGGCATGTTCTCCACCAGGCCCAGGATGCCGACTGCATTGACCTTCGCCTTGCGGCCGGCGAGCACGTGCATGAGCCCGGTGACGGCGCCCGCCCCGCCCATGTCCCACTTCATGTCCTCCATGTTCTCGGCCGGCTTGATCGAGATGCCGCCGCTGTCGAAGCAGACGCCCTTGCCGATGAAGGCGAGCGGCTGCGCCTTCGGGTCCGCGGCGCCGTTCCAGCGGATGATCACCAGCTGGCTCTCGCGCGCGCTGCCCTGCCCCACGCCGAGCAGCGAGCCCATGCCCAGCGCCTGCATCGCCTGCTCGCCGAGGATCTCGACCTCCAGGCCGAGGCTCTCCAGCTCCTTCACGCGCCGGGCGAACTCCACCGGATAGAGGACGTTGGCCGGCTCGGAGACCAGGTCGCGGGTGAAGGCCACCGCATCGGCCAGCGCCGCCAGCGGCGGAAAGGCCGCCAGCGCCGCGTCCGCATCGCCGCCCGCCACCTGGGCAAGCACGATCGTGGGCTTCTTCTCGGGCGGCTCCTTGGTGCGGTACTTGTCGAACCGGTAGCTCGCCAGCCGCACGCCGAGCGCGGCGCGGGCGGCGAGCTGCGGGTCGGCGCTCGGCAGCTCCGCCCGCAGCGCCTCGAGCCCGGAGGCCTTCACGGCGTGGAAGGCGGCGGCCGCCGCATGCTCGGCGCCGATCGCGTCGAACGCCTCGGCCTTGCCGGCGCCGACCAGCACCAGCCGCTGCGCCTCGGTCCCTTCAGGCGCCAGGACATCCAGGGTCTGGCCCTTGGCGCCGGTGAAGCGGCTGGCTCCCGCCGCGCGCGCCAGCTGGCCGTCCAGCCCCGCGCCCTCGAACACGATCCGGGCGAGCGCGCTCTTCGGCGGCAGAGCGGCGTCGGCCGCGACGAACTGGATTTCCATCAGGTGTCTTCCGGGTTTGTTGAGCTGCGTCAGCCCGCCCCCGACGGCGTGACCTTGCGCCGGTTGTGCGGGGCGGCGACGCGTGATTTAGAACAGCTTCGCGGCCGCGGCGCGGCAAATCCTCCGGCTCTCGCCCATTTTCTCGTCATGCGCCTGATCGACCGATACCTCCTGCGCCAGCTGCTCGGGCCGACCGTGCTCGCCGTGCTCGCGCTCACCGTCGTGGCGCTGCTCAGTCAGAGCCTTTCCGCCCTCGACCTGATCGTCGAGCAGCGGCAGAGCGCCTTGGTGTTCCTCAAGGTGACGCTGCTCGCCATGCCGCAGCTGATCAACCTGGTGCTGCCGATCGCGGTGTTCGTGGCCGCGCTGGTGGCGCTCAACCGGCTGCACACCGAGCAGGAGATCGTCGTCTGCTTCGCCGGCGGCATGAGCCGCTGGCGGGTGATCTCGCCGGCCATGCGCTTGGCGGCCAGCGTCGCCTTCCTGGCGCTGGTGCTGAACCTGTTCATCCAGCCCGCCGCCGCTCGCGCCATGCGCGACGAGCTGTTCCAGGTCAGGACCGATCTCGCCGCCACCCTGGTCCGCGAAGGCGAATTCACAGAGCCAGCGCCGGGCCTCACGGTCTACGCCCAGAGCGTCGACGCCAATGGCGACTTCCGCAACCTGTTCATCCACCAGACCAAGTCCGACGGCTCGGCGACCACCTACATGGCCGACCGCGGCCATCTCGCCAAGCGGCTCGGCCGGCCGGTGCTGATCCTGCGGAACGGCTCGACGCAGGCCTTCTCCAACCAGGGCGTGCTGAACTACCTGACCTTCGACGAGTATGCGTTCGACCTCGCGCCGCTCGCCAACACCGACGAGCTCGTCCACTACAAGCCCTCCGACCGCTACCTGCACGAGCTGTTCTTCCCGGACCTGACCCAGGACTGGGAGCGGCGGAACCGCAAGGGGCTGCTCGCCGAGGGCAACGCGCGGCTGGCGACGCCGCTCTACGACATCGCCTTCATGGCCATGGCGCTGTCGGCGATCATCGGCGGCGGCTTCTCGCGCATGGGCTATGGCCGGCGGATCGCCATCACCTCGGCCGCCGCGGCGGCCGTTCGGATCCTCGGGTTCATCGTGCAGGCCGCCTGCGAGAGCAGCGCGTGGCTCAACGTGCTGCAGTACGCCCTGCCCGTGGCCGCCACCGCCATCGCGCTCCACAGCGTGTTCCGGCAGCGCGCCGGCCGGCTCGCCCCGCGCCACGCCCGCGCCGCCGGAATGGCGCCCGCGGCCGCATGATCGGGGCCGGCCGCATCGAGCGCTACGTGCTCGGCCGCGTGCTGGGCGGTGTCGGCGCCGCGCTCGCGGTGATCGCCGCTGTCATCCTGCTGGTCGAATTCGTCGACCTCTCGCGCACGGTGGGCATCCGCACCGACGTCGGCGTGGGGGAGATCTTCTGGTTGTCGATCCTCAGGGGCCCGACCCTGGCGCTCATCCTGCTGCCGTTCGTCTTCCTGTTCGGCGGCATCGGCGCCTATGTCGGGCTCAACCGGCGCAGCGAGCTGGTCGCCATGCGCGCGGCGGGCGTCTCGGCCTGGCGGTTCATCCTGCCCTCCGCCGCAGCGGCGTTCGCGATCGGCGTCGCGACCGTGCTGGTTCTCAACCCCATGGCCTCCGCGCTCAGCGCCCGCTTCGAGATCGAACGGGCGAAGCTGATGCAGAATTATCTGGGCGACATCCCGCAGGACGTGTGGTTGCGGCAGGGCGACGACCGCACGCAGATGGTGATCCACGCACGGGCCCGCGACACCGTGCAGGGCTTCGTGCGGCTGCGCGGCGTCTCGCTCTACATCTACCAGAAGAGCCCGAGCGGGGCGCCGGAGTTCAGACAGCGGATCGAGGCCGGCGAGGCGCGCCTGATGCCGGGCTTCTGGCAGCTGCGCGACGTCCGCGAAGCCACCGCCGGCGAAAGCTCGGTGCATTCAGAGACCCTGTCGATCCGCTCCGACCTGGACGCCGAGGCGGCGATGGAGCGGTTCGCCTCCCCCGAAGCGATCTCCTTCTGGCGCCTGCCCGCGGCGATCCGGCTGACCGAGCAGGCGGGCTTCTCGGCGGCGGGCTACCGACTGCGGTTCTGGCAACTCCTGGCGACCCCGCTGCTCTACGCCGCCATGGCGATCCTGGCCGCGGCCTTTTCGCTCAGGCTGGCGCGGCTCGGCGGCCTGGCGGGCCTCGCCGGGGCCGGCGTCGCCCTGGGCTTCGTGCTGTTTTTCTTCAACCAGTTCTCGGGCGCCCTGGCGCGCGCCGACATCATCCCGCTGTTCGCCGCCGCCTGGGCGCCGGCGGTGGTGGCGTTGCTCTCGGGCCTCAGCCTGCTGTTCTTCACCGAAGACGGTTGAATCCTCAGCCCCTGCGGCTATGCATCGATAGTCGCGCTCGCGCCGTCGGCGTCGCGGAGAGGGGATCCGAGAGCTTCATGAGTCTGCGCCGGCGCTCGCCCTTCGCTGCCGCCAAGCGCGCGCTGCTCGTCGGCGCGGCGATCGCGGCGATCGGCGCCGGCCCGGCGCTGGCCCAGCGTCCTGGCCGGCCAACGCCCCCGCCGCCGCCCGCTCCGGACGGACTGCAGCCGGGCGAGCTCTACATGGAAGCCGACCAGGTCATCCGCGATGACCAGAAGAAGGTCACCACCGCCCAGGGGGCGGTGGAGGTCCGCTATCAGGGCCGCACGCTGCGGGCCGACCGCGTCGTCTACCAGGAAGGGGAGAACGGCCAGAAAGGCGTGATCCGCGCCTTCGGCCACGTGCAGGTCATCAACGCCGACGGCTCGGTGGACTTCGCCGACCAGCTGGTGCTCGACGACAAGATGCAGGCGGGAGCGGCGCAGGGCTTCTCCACCCGCATGCCGCAGACCATCCCGGGCTTCGGCGCCCTGGACATCAAGCTGGCCGGCGCGACCGCGGTCCGCCGCTCCGAGGACGTCCAGGAGCTCAACCGCGCGATCTACACGCCCTGCCCGGTCTGCGCCCAGAACCACGCGGTCAAGCCGACCTGGTCGATCGCCGCCGAACGGGTGGTCGAGGACAAGCCCCGGCGGATCATCTACTACCGCCACGCGCGCATCCTCGTGCACGGGGTGCCGATCCTGTATTTCCCGATCTTCTGGCACGCGGATCCTTCCGCGGAGCGGGTTTCGGGCCTGCTCGGTCCGAAGTTCCAGATCTCGGACCGGCGCGGCTTCTCCTACGAGCAGCCCTACCTCTTCACGCTGACGCCCTCCACCGACCTGATCCTCAGCCCGCAGATCAACACCAAGGTCAATCCGCTGCTCAACGGGCGCATCCGGCAGCGCTTCTACTCGGGCGATATCGATCTGCGGTTCGGCTACACCTACGAGCGCGACTTCGATTCGAGCGGCCACAAGTTCGGCGATGGCACCAGCCGCAGCTACATCCTGGGCCGCGGCGGCTTCCAGGTGAGCGACACCTGGCGTTGGGGCTTCACCGCCGAGCGCACCTCCGACCCGCTGCTGTTCGACAAGTATCAGATCGGCGACGTCTATCTGACGCGCGGCCCCTACATCCCCGACGACCGGCGGCTGATCAGCCAAGTCTACGCCGCCCGCCAGGATACGGCGTCCTATTTCTCGGCCGCGGCGATGAGCTTCCAGGGGCTGCGGGCGGGCGACAACGACCGCACCTTCCCGATCGTCGCGCCCCTGGTCGAGGCGCATTACGACGATCCCGACCAGCTTCTGGGCGGCCGCCTGCGGGTGACAGGCAGCGCCGTGGCGCTCACCCGCGACCAGTCGCCCACGGACCCGACGGCGCGGCTGCCGGGCCTCGACAGCCGACGTGTGACCGGCGAGGTCAACTGGCAACGCGCCTTCACCTCGGACGCGGGCCTGCGGGTCGAGCCGTTCATCGACGTGCGGGCCGACGCCTACAGCCTGGGCGACATCCTCACCGGCGTCGGCGCCCAGACGACCTCGCGCGAGGTCACGCGCGGCCTGGCGGTGGCCGGGGCGAACGTCACCTATCCCTTCTACCGCCGGTTCTCCGACTTCACGGTGGTGCTGGAGCCGCAGGTGCAGCTCGCGGCCTCCCCGCGCGCCAAGCAGATCCTGATCGGCCGCGACGCCTCCGGCCAGCCCGTCTTCTTCAATGAGGACAGCGTCGCTTTCGACTTCGACGAGACCACCCTGTTCCGGACCGACAAGTTCCCCGGTTACGACCTCTACGAGGATGGCGTCCGGCTGAACGTCGCCGGCCGCGCGGAAGTCCTGTGGGATGACGGCCGGCGCGCCAACCTGCTGATCGGGCGCAGCTTCCGGGACAAGGCCAACACCGTCTTCCCGGCCACCAGCGGGCTGCAGGGGCGCGCTTCCGACTGGATCGTCGCGGCCGACGCCCAGCCGATCAAGGGCCTCTCCTTCTTCGCCCGCGCGAGACTGGATTCCGACGACCTGTCGGTCCATCGGGCGGAGGCCGGCGTCAATCTGACCAACAAGTGGGGCACGGGGTTCGTCCGCTACCTGCGTGACGACTCCAACCTGCTCGGACCGACGGTGGTCGGCACGACGGTCGTTCCCGCCGGCCAGCGGGTCGAAAACTTCGAGCTCGGCGGCGACGTGCCGGTTGGCAAGAACTGGGGCATCACCGCGTACGGCAACCGCGACATGATCCAGCACGCCTGGGTGATCCGCGACATCGGGGTCTATTACCGGGACGACTGCGTGCGTGTAGATGTGATCTACAGGAGAGAGGACACGGTCATCGGGCGCCTGGGCCCGGCGGATTCGATTGCCTTGCGCCTAACGCTCGCCACATTGGGTTCACCATTTACCGTCCGATAGGAAAGCCGGCCCGCGCGCCGCTCGAAGGAATGATTTTATCCATGATGCGCCGCTGTAACCTCACCGCCCTGGCGGCGCGGAGCGCGACCCTGTCCGTGCTGTTCGCGCTGCCGGCGTTCGCCGCGACGGCCCAGACTGCGGACAGCGCCGCCGCCCCGCCGCCTCCCGCCGCGGCCCAGCCGCCGGCCGCCGCCGAACCCGCGCCGGCGCCTGCACCGCCGAAGGGGTTGTCGGAATCCGTCGCCGCGGTGGTCAACGACGACATCATCTCCACCTACGACCTCGGCCAGCGCGTGCGCCTCCTGGCCGCCACCTCCGGCGTGCAGCCCACCCAGGAGACGCTTCCGCAGTTCGAGCGCGAGGCGCTGATCTCGCTGATCGACGAGCACCTGCAGATGCAGGAGCTGAAGCGGATCGAGAAGGAGCAGAAGTTCAAGATCATCGCCTCCGACAAGGACGTCGAGGAGGAGCTCGACGGGATGGCGAAGCAGGCCAACACCACCAAGCCGCAGTTTCTCGCGGCCCTGGGCAAGGCCGGCGTCAGCCCCGAGACGATAAGGCAGCAGCTCAAGGCGCAGATCAGCTGGCGGGACTACATCCGCGGCCGCTACGGCAGCCGTCTGCGGATCGGCGAGGACCAGATCAAGGCCGTGCAGACCATGCTCCAGGCCGACGCCTCCAAGCCGCAGTACGAGGTCAGCGAGGTGTTCATCGACGCCTCGCGCGTGGGCGGCATGAACCAGGCGATGCAAGGCGCCCAGCAGCTGATCTCCCAGATGCAGCAAGGCGCGCCGTTCGCGGCCGTCGCACGGCAGTTCTCGGCCTCCCCCACCGCCGCAGCGGGCGGCGAAGCCGGCTGGATCAGCCCGGGCGAGATGCCCCCGGAGGTCGACGCCGCGCTCGAGCAGCTGCGCCCCGGTCAGCTCTCGGCCCCCATTCCGGTGAAGGACGGAGTCTACATCATCTACCTGCGCGACAAGCGCTCCGGGGCCGGCGAAACCCTGGTCAGCCTCAAGCAGGCGGCGATCGCCCTGCCGCAGAACGCCAGCCAGGCGGACATCGACGCGGCGCGGACCAAGCTCGAAGCCCTGCGCCCGCAGATCAAGGGCTGCAACGGACTGGAGGCGGCGGCGGCCAAGACCCCCGGCGTGGTGGCTGGCGACCTCGGCGAGGCGCAGATCAGCGATCTCGCGCCGCAGTTCAAGAGCGCCGCCCAGAGCCTTCAGGTCGGCCAGGTCTCCGAGCCGATCCGCACCAATGTCGGCCTGCACCTGGTGGCGCTTTGCGGCCGCCATGCCGCCGGCAGCGAGATGCCCAATCACGACCAGATCGAGAACCGGCTCTACGGCGAGCAACTCAGCATGATCGCACGCCGCTATATGCGCGACCTGCGCAGCTCCGCCACCATCGAGACCCGGTGACGGCAGGGCCCCTCGCCCTCACCCTCGGCGATCCGGCGGGCATCGGCCCCGAGATCGCGGTCAAGGCCTGGAGCGCCCTCTCGGACGAAGGCCCGGCCTTCTTCGTCGTCGGCGACCATGACGCGCTCGCGGCCGCCCCAGGCGGCGGCGTGGCGCTCAGGCGGATCCTGGGGCCGGGCGAGGCCGCCGCCGTCTTCCCAGACGCCCTGCCAGTGCTGGACTCGCCGCTTCGGACCTCGGTGGTCGCCGGCCAGCCGTCGCCCGCCGCAGCGGAGGCCATCGTCGGCTGGATCGAGCGCGCCGTCGGCCTGGCGCTCGCGGGCTCGGTCAGCGGCGTGGTGACAGCTCCGATCGCCAAGGCCCCGCTCTACGCGGCGGGCTTCAAGTTCCCCGGCCACACCGAATTCCTGGGCGAGCTCACTGCGGCGGCCCCTTACGAGGGCGCGCGCGGGCCGGTGATGATGCTCACCGCCGGCGACCTGCGCGCCACGCTGGTCACCGTGCATGAACCGCTCGCCAAGGTCCCGGGCCTGCTGTCGGTCGAGGCGATCGTCCACGCCGGCCTGGTCACGGCCGAGGCGCTGCGGCGCGATTTCGGCGTGGCCGATCCGCGCCTCGCCGTGGCCGGTCTCAACCCCCACGCGGGTGAAGCCGGCGCGCTCGGCCGCGAGGACGCCGAGATCATCGCTCCGGCCGTGGCCGCCTTGCAGGCCGAGGGCGTCGAGGCGAGCGGCCCCTCCCCGGCCGACACCCTGTTCCCGCCGGAGATGCGCGCCCGCTACGACGCCGTCCTTTGCATGTATCACGACCAGGCGCTGATCCCGGTGAAGATGCTGGATTTCTGGGGCGGCGTGAACGTGACGCTGGGCCTGCCCATCGTGCGCACCTCGCCGGACCACGGCACGGGCTTCGACATCGCCGGCCGCGGGATCGCCCGCCCGGACAGCCTGATCGCCGCCATCCGGCTCGCCGACCAGATCGCCAAGAGCCGGGGCTCGTGAGCCTCGCCGGCCTGCCGCCGCTCCGCGAGGCGCTGGCGGCGCACGGCCTGACAGCCAGGAAGTCGCTCGGCCAGCACTTCCTCCTCGACCTGAACGTCACCCGCAAGATCGCCCGCTTGGCCGAGGTCGGTCCCGGCGACGTGGTCATCGAGGTCGGACCCGGGCCCGGCGGCCTCACTCGCGGCCTCCTGGCGACCGGCGCCCGGGTGGTCGCCATTGAGAAGGACGCGCGCTTCGGTCCGTTGCTGGAGGAGCTCGGCGCCGCGGCCGAGGGCCGCCTGAGGCTGATCATCGGCGATGCGCTCGAGGCCGACGAAGCGGCGCTCGCCGGCGGCTCCGGGCATGTGGTCGCCAACCTGCCCTACAACGTCGGCACGCCGCTGCTCATCAAGTGGCTGACGGGCGCCTGGACGCCGTTGTCGCTCACCCTGATGTTCCAGAGCGAGGTGGCCGAGCGGATCACCGCCTCGCCCGGCGGCTCCGCCTATGGCCGGTTGGGAGTCATCGTCCAGGCGACGGCCGAGGCGCGCTGGGTCATGGAGGTCCCGGCGCGGGCGTTCACCCCGCCGCCCAAGGTCGACTCCGCCGTGGTGCGGCTCACGCCGCGAGCCGACCGCCCCTCGCCTCTCCGGCTGCAGGCGCTGCAGCAAGTCACCGCCGCGGCGTTCGGCCAGCGGCGCAAGATGCTGCGCGCCAGCCTGAGGACGCTCGGCGGCGAGCCCCTGGCCCGGGCCGCCGGCCTCGATCCGCAGGCTCGCGCCGAGACCGTCGAGGTCGCCGGGTTCCTCCGGCTCGCCGATGCCTGGCTCGCCGGCCGCGAGCGGTTGCGCCCAGCGCCGCAATAGGGCTCGAATGCCCGCCCCGCTGGCTGTCGAGGAGCCGCCATGCTGACCCTGCTGGGCGTGGCCGTCGTGGTGCTGGGCTTCGCCGCCGGCTTCAACCCCTTGCTGGTGGTGGTGGCCGCCGCCCTGGTCACCGGCTGGACCGCGGGCATCCCGCCGCTGCATGTCCTGGCCGCTCTCGGCAAGGCGTTCAACGACAACCGCTTCGTCTCCGCGGCCCTGCTGGTGCTGCCGGTGATCGGCGTCGCCGAGCGCGCCGGGCTGCAGGAGCGGGCCCGGATGCTGATCGGCCGCTTCCGACGGCTGTCGTTCGCGCCGCTGCTGATCGGCTACATGGTGTTCCGCCAGGTCACTGCCGCCATCGGCCTCACCGCGATCGCCGGCCAGGCCCAGAGCATCCGGCCGATGGTCGCCCCGATGGCCGAGGCCGCCGCCGAGAAGCAGGCCGGCGCGCTCGACCCGGATGCCCGCGACCGCATCCGCGCCTGGGCGGCCGCAACCGACAACATCGCTCTGTTCTTCAGCGAGGACGTGTTCATCGCGGTCGGCTCGATCCTGCTGATGGTCGGCTTCCTCGCCCAGAGCGGGCTCAACCTCGATCCCCTGCAGCTCTCGGTGTGGGCGATCCCGACGGCGGTCGCGGCGCTGCTCATCCACGGGACGCGCCTCGTCCTGCTTCAGCGGCGCCTCAAGCCGCGCGCCGGAGCGGGCGGGTGATCAAGCTCGGCGTCGTCTACGTCCTGGCGGGCCTGGTGTTCGCCGCCTTCGCGGTGCTGAGCGCAGCCGATCGGAACAATCCCAGGCGGCTCGGCAACGCTGCGTTCTGGGGCCTGGTGGCGCTGAGCTTCCTGGCCGGCGACCGGCTGGGCGACCTCGGCAACGGCGTGCTGGTGCTGGGCCTGGCGCTGATCGCGGGCTTCGGCTGGCTCGGCCGCGGCGCGCCCGCCACCACCTCGCCCGACGAGCGCCGCGCGCTCGCCGAGCGTTTCGGCGCCAAGGTGTTCGCCCCGGCGCTCAGCCTGCCCGTCGTGCTGGTGATCGGGCTGCTGGTCCTGAAGCCGCTGCGGGTCGCGGGCCAGCCGCTGCTCGATCCCAAGCAGGCGACGCTGATCTCGCTGGCGCTCGCGGCGGTGATCGCGACCGGCGTCGGGGTCGTGCTGCTCCACCAGCCCTTGATCAGCCCCCTGCAGGAGGGCCGTCGGCTGATGGACATCGTGGGCTGGGCCGCCCTCCTGCCGCAGCTCTTGGCGGCGCTGGGTGCGGTGTTCGCGCTCGCCGGCGTCGGCAAGATCATCGGCGATCTGGTCACCGGGTGGCTGCCAGTGGACACCCGCGCGGCGGCGATCGCGGTCTACTGCCTCGGCATGGCGGGCTTCACGATGATCATGGGCAACGCCTTCGCCGCCTTCCCGGTGCTCACCGCCGGCGTCGGCATGCCGATCCTGATCAGGCGGTTCGGCGGCGACCCGGCCGCGGTCTGCGCGATCGGCATGCTTTCGGGCTTTTGCGGCACGCTGATGACCCCGCTGGCCGCCAACTTCAACCTGGTGCCGCCGGCGCTGCTGGAGCTCAAGGACCGCTATGCGGTGATCAAGGCCCAGATCCCGACCGCGCTCGTGCTGCTCCTCGCCAACATGGGGCTGATGTATGTCCTCGCCTTCCGCTGACCGGCTGACCCCCGCGCTCGCCTCGCAGTTCGCGAAGATCGCGCTCGGCCACGTCGCGCGCGAATACCCCAACAAACTCGACCACGTCTTGACGGGCCCGGAGGACGCCGAGGGTCCGCGCGCGCTGCATCCGGTGTTCTACGGCAGCTTCGACTGGCACTCCTGCGTGCATGGCTACTGGCTGCTCGCCAGCCTCCTGCGGCTGCAGCCCGACGTCCCCGAGGCCGGCGCGATCCGGGCGCTGTTCGACGAGATGCTCATGCCGCAGAAGGTCGCCGGCGAGCTGCACTACCTGCAGCGGCCCGGCGCGCGCGGCTTCGAGCGACCCTACGGTTGGGCCTGGCTCCTCGAGCTGCAGGCCGAACTTCTGCGCCAGGAGGACCGCCGCTGGGCGGCGGCGCTCAGGCCGCTGGCCGAGGCCTTCGCCGACCGCTTCCGCGGCTTCCTGCCGAATGCGGTCTATCCGATCCGCACGGGGACCCACTCCTCGACGGCGTTCGCGCTGGCGCTCGGGTATGATTACGCCGTCGCCGCCGGGGACGAGGCGCTTCTCCGGCAGTTTCGCGAGAAGGTCTGCGATTGGTATCTCGCCGACCGCGATGCGCCTGCCTGGGAGCCGTCGCTGGACGACTTTCTCTCGCCCACCCTGATGGAGGCCGAATGCGTGCGCCGCTTCCTGCCGCCGGAGGAATTCCGCGCCTGGTTCGCGCGCTTCCTGCCGCGGGCGGCCAAGGGCGAGCCCAAGGCCCTGTTCTCGCCGGCCGTGGTCAGCGACCGCTCCGACGGCAAGATCGCCCACCTCGACGGCCTCAACCTGTCGCGCGCCTGGTGTTGGCGCGAGATCGGCGCCGCCCTGCCTGACGACAGCGCGCTGCGGAGCGTCGCGGCGCAGGCGGCGAGGCGGCACCTGATGGCCAGCCTGCCGCACGTCGCGGGCGATTACATGGGCGAGCACTGGCTCGCCTCCTTTGCGCTCCTGGCGCTGACGGCAGGACCTTAGGCGGCGATCTGCAGCGCTTGCTGGGCGCGGTCGGTGAGCGCCCAGCGGGCGGCGTATTCGCCGTCCGCCGCCGGACGGCCTTCCCAGCCCAGGAACGCCAGCCAGCCGCGCTCGCCGAGCGCGAAGCAGCGCCGCTCGCGCTGGAATCCGGTCTCCAGGCGCGCCCCGTCCCGGTAAAGCACATTGACCAGGAGACCCCCGGGAAGGGCCTGCTCCAGGAGCGCACGGCTCATCGGCGAGAGGCTGTCGAAATTCATCGGACGTTTCCCCTGCAGATTTTTCGTTGGCCCGAGCCTGAGGCCGAATCGGCAGGCCTGCCAAGGCCTCGCGGACGACGCCTGTGGATGGCCGCGCCGGAGTTGGGGACGGCTCTGGGGACAGCCGGCTCAGCGATCCTCGTACAGCCGGCGCAGCACGCTCGGCGCGAGCCCCGGAAGGTCCTCCGAGATCAGACCGGCGCCGTGCAGCTCGGCGCATTCGGCGTGGATCCAGGCCGCCGCGCAGGCCGCCTCGAAGCTCTCCATGTTCTGAGCCACCAGCCCGCCGATGAAGCCTGCGAGCACATCGCCCGAGCCGGCGGTGGCGAGCCAGGGGGAGCCGTTGACGTTCACCGCCGCACGCCCGTCGGGCGAGGCGATCACCGTGTCGGAGCCCTTGAGCAGCACCACCGCGCCCGCGCGCTCGGCCGCCCGCCTGGCCGCGGTGATCCGTTCCGGCGAGCCGGCGAGCAACCCCGGGAACAGACGCTCGAACTCGCCCGGATGCGGGGTGAGCACGTCGTCGCGATCGAGCACCGAGAACAGCTCCTCCGGGTCGTCGCGGAAGATCGTGATCGCATCGGCGTCCAGCACCAGCGCCGCGCCGGTGCGGGCGAGCGCCAGGACGTTCAGCAGCGTGGTTTCGCTGACCCCGGCCGCCGGCCCGATCACCGCGGCGTCCACCTCGGCTGCGCCCTGCTCCAGCTCAAGGTCGGTCTCGAAGGGCCTGAGCATCACCGCCTCAAGGTGGGCGGCGTTCACGGCCAGTGCCTCCGGCGGCGAGAACAGCGTCACGAGCCCCGCGCCGATCCGCAGGGCGCTCCGCGCCGCGAGCCGCGCCGCCCCGGTGCTCCAGGCCTCGCCGCTGACCACGATGAGCCGCCCGCGGGCGTGCTTGTGGCTGGCGGCGGTGGGCCAGGGGAGCCGCTCGCCCCACAGCTCCGGGCCGTTCTCGAACAGGCGGGCGGCGGTCGCGCCGAGGCCGATCTCGGCGACCACCACCTCGCCGCAGCGCGTGCGGCCGGGCTCCAGGACGTGCGCCGGCTTCTTGGCCTGGAAGGTCACCGTCAGGGCGGCGCTGGCGGCCGGCCCCAGGGGCTTGCCGGTGTCGCCGGAAACGCCGCTCGGCACGTCGACGGCCACGACCCGCTCCGCCGCCTCCGACATCTGCTGGGCCGCATCGGCGGCCTCGCCCGCGAGCGGCCGCGAGAGACCGGCGCCGAACAGGGCGTCGATCAGGAGCCCCGGCCGCGCCGGTCCGCCCAGCCGCGCGACCGGCCCATCCCAGAGCCCGCGTGCGTTCCGGGCGTCGGGCGTCGTCGGTTCGGCGAGCGCGCGCACCTCCGCCGCCCATCCCCGGGCCTTCAGCATCCGGGCGGCCACATAGCCGTCGCCGCCGTTGTTGCCGGGCCCGCAGAACACCGTCGCCGCCTGGGTGGGGAAGCGGGCGCAGATGGCGTCGGCCACCGCCGTGCCGGCGCGCTCCATCAGCACGGTCCCGGGCGTCCCCGCGGCCATTGCGGCCTGGTCCGCGGCGGCCGTCTCGGCGACGGTCAGGATCTGGCGCGCAGCCAAGCCGGTCCTCGCTCCCGATTTTCAGACCTCGTCCTCAGAGCACGCCGGTGGCGGCTTCCCGGCCCTTCTCGAGCAGGGTGAGCGCGCCGCCGTCGGTCTCCAGCACGGTGATCGAGGCATGGTCGGGCCGAAAGCTCAAGACGCGGTCGTCGCCGGTCAGGTGCGAGACCGCCGCATTGATCGCCACATAGTGCGAGAACACCGCGGTGTCGCCGCGCGCGCGGAGCGCGCCCACGATCTCTCGCCGCCATTGGTCATAGTCGAGGTCGCCCTCGATCTCCGCCCAGGTCCCCTGGAACACCTTGCGCAGCCAGCTCCCCCGCTCGCTCGGATGCAGCGCCGCAGGCGTCGGGATCTCGCCCACGATCGGATCCACCTCGATCTCCACGCCCAGCGCCCTGGCGGTCGGCGCCGCGGTCTCGCGGCAGCGCCGAAGCGGCGAGCTCACCACCCGCCGCGGCCGGTGCTCCGCCGGCTGGGCCAGCAGCCAGTCGCGGGCGGCCTCGGCCTGGGCGCGGCCGGCCTCGTCCAGCCCCGGATCGTCGTCGTCGCCCCCCCAGGTGGCGGCCGGTCGTCCGTGGCGGATCAGGTAGAGGCGCGGCATGGGCGGACTCCGTAGCGCTGAGGAGCGGCGGATGGGCGCGTTCCGCCGCAATCTTCAGCACCGCTGCCAACTTCGCGCGCGTCACGCAATCTCCGACTTGCGACAATTCCACCGCTGCGGCCCCTTCCGAGGCGCCGTCCGATCCCAAAACGCCGATCGGCGAGCCCCGCGACGCTGCTGATCCCCGCATACATCGCGCCTCCGCCCCCGATCCGGGGCTGTGCAGATTTTGACCGTCGGGCGCCTAATTCCTGGGCGCCGGCCCCGAGGATGCGCATCGGCGCCTCCCTGCGGCGCCCGCGCGCTTGTGCCGGGCCGCCCGGCCGTGCTCCGTCCGCCGCGAGCCGCCGGGGTCAGTCGGGCCATGAAGAAGATCGAAGCCGTCATCAAGCCGTTCAAGCTGGACGAGGTGAAGGAGGCCCTGCAGGAGCTGGGCGTCCAGGGCATGACGGTGATCGAGGCCAAGGGCTACGGTCGCCAGAAGGGCCAGACCGAACTCTACCGCGGCGCGGAGTACGTCGTGGACTTCCTGCCGAAGATCAAGATCGAGGTGGTGGTCGCCGACGACCAGCTCGACCGCGCGCTGGAGGCGATCGCCGGGGCCGCCCGCACCGGCCGCATCGGCGATGGCAAGATCTTCGTCTCCGACGTGATCGACGTCATGCGCATCCGCACCGGCGAAACCGGCGCCGCGGCCGTCTAGCCCGCTTCATTCGAGACCACCAAAGGGGACAGAAAACCAATGCCGACCGCCAAAGACATCCTGGCGCAGATCAAGGAGAAGGACGTCAAGTACGTCGACCTCCGCTTCTCCGACATGCGCGGGAAGATGCAGCACGTCACCTTCGACCTGTCACTGGTGGACGACGAATTCCTGACCGACGGCACCATGTTCGACGGCTCCTCGATCGCCGGCTGGAAGGCGATCAACGAGAGCGACATGAAGCTCCGGCCGGACCTCAACACCGCGATCATCGATCCCTTCTACCAGCAGACCACGCTGGCGCTGTTCTGCAACGTGGTGAACCCCGACACCGGCACCCCCTACAACCGCGACCCGCGCTCGATCGCCCAGGCCGCGCTCACGCATGTGCAGGCGACCGGCGTGGGCGACACCGTCTACTTCGGGCCCGAGGCCGAGTTCTTCGTGTTCGACGACGTGCGCTGGAACACCGCCCCGCACGAGACCTTCTACGCCTACGACTCCACCGAGCTGCCGGTCTCCTCGGCCAAGCAGTACCCCGAGGGCAACATGGGCCACCGGCCGGGGCCGAAGGGCGGCTACTTCCCGGTCAACCCGATCGATTCCGCCCAGGACCTGCGCGGCGAGATGCTGGCCGTGATGGGCGAGCTGGGCATGGAGCCGGAGAAGCACCATCACGAGGTCGCCCCGGCGCAGCACGAGCTGGGCCTGAGGTTCGCCGAGCTGATCACCATGGGCGACCGGCTGCAGCTCTATAAGTACGTGATCCACAACGTGGCCCACGCCTACGGCAAGACCGCCACCTTCATGGCCAAGCCGATGTTCGGCGACAACGGCTCCGGGATGCACGTGCACCAGTCGATCTGGAAGGGCGGCAAGCCGCTGTTCGCCGGCGACAAGTACGCGGGCCTGTCGGAGACCTGCCTCTGGTACATCGGCGGCGTCATCAAGCACGCCAAGGCGATCAACGCCTTCTCCAACTCGACGACCAACTCCTACAAGCGGCTGGTGCCGGGCTACGAGGCGCCGGTGAAGCTCGCCTACTCGGCGCGCAACCGCTCGGCCTCGGTGCGCATCCCGCACGTGGAGAGCCCCAAGGCCAAGCGCATCGAGGTCCGCTTCCCCGACTCCATGGGCAACCCCTACCTCACCTTCACCGCCCTGCTGATGGCGGGGCTCGACGGCATCGAGAACAAGATCGATCCCGGGCAGGCGATGGACAAGAACCTCTACGACCTGCCGCCGCGCGAGCAGAAGAAGGTGCCGGAGGTCTGCGGCTCGCTGCGCGAGGCGCTCGAGGCTCTCGACAAGGACCGCGGCTTCCTGAAGAAGGGCGGCGTCATGGACGACGACTTCATCGACGCCTACATCGAGCTGAAGATGGAAGAGGTCATGCGTCTGACGCTCCACCCGCATCCGGTGGAGTTCGACATGTACTTCAAGTGCTAAGCGTCATGTCCTGAGACCTGCAGCGAGGGCCGCGTCGCAACCCGCGGCCCTTTTCTGCGTGCGACGCGTCGACGTCGCAAAAAGAACCACGGCGCACTTGGAACGGCTTCCAGAAGCCGTCCCGCAACACCTTGCACACCTCGTACACGGCGCCCCGGATGGCGAAGGACAATACCGGAACCTACGCCCGCCTCACAGCTTCTGCGCCACCCACCAATAGGCGGCGAAGGCGAGGCTCGCGGGCGCCAGATAGGCGGCGGCGGTCATCCAGGGCGAGCTCGGTCCTGGGAGCACGGCGGAGAGCCCCGCCCCGGCCGCGACGACGGCGAAAATGGCGACCGCGGTCCCGCCGATATGAACCAGCTCGGCCGGCCAGCCCTTGCGGGCCCTCATTTCAGACATCCCACGTCTCCCTTGCGCGCCGCATCTCTGTTGGCCGAGGGCCCCCGTGCGGTCGCGTCCTAAGTCATGCTTGCCACAAATGCTTGAGATGACAAGCCGATCCCGACACAAGCGGCGCCCGTCGCATTTGCCAGCCGCCGCGTCGGGGTTAGATAGGCTCCCAGAATCGCCGCACCTTCGCACCCATGCCCCCCAAGGCCGCCGCCCAAGCTTCGCTGTTCGACGACGCGCTCAATCCTGCGCCCGCGGCGCCGCTCGCCGAGAGCCATGAGCCGCGCGCCGATCCGGCGCGTGTCGGCGGCGCCAATCCCTCGGCCTATTCGGCCAAGGACATCGAGGTCCTGGAGGGCCTGGAGCCGGTCCGCAAACGGCCCGGCATGTACATCGGCGGCACCGACGAGCGCGCCCTGCACCACCTGTTCGCCGAGGTGCTCGACAACGCCATGGACGAGGCGGTCAACGGCCACGCCAAGCTGATCGAGGTCAGCCTCGACGCCGACGGCGCGCTCACCGTCCGCGACGACGGCCGCGGCGTGCCGGTCGACCCGCACCCCAAGCATCCCGGCAAGTCGGCGCTGGAAGTCATCATGACCGTCCTGCACTCCGGCGGGAAGTTCTCGGGCAAGGCCTACGAGACCTCCGGCGGGCTGCACGGCGTGGGCGTCTCGGTGGTCAATGCGCTCTCCGAGCGCGTCGAGGTCACCGCCTGGAAGGACGGCTTCGAGTGGCGCCAGGTGTTCGCCCGCGGCAAGCCGCTGGGCCCGATCCGCCAGATCGCCCCCACCCGCAAGCACGGCACCGCGGTCACCTTCAGTCCCGACCCGGTGATCTTCGGCGAGGGCGTGGGCTTCCGCCCGGCCCGGCTCTACCGCATGGCGCGCTCCAAGGCTTACCTGTTCGGCGGGGTGGAGATCCGCTGGCGCTGCGAGCCGTCCCGCATTCACGACCAGACGCCTGCCGAAGCCACCTTCCGCTTTCCCAACGGCCTGGCCGACTTCCTGGCCGAGCGGGTCGCGGACCTGGAGACGGTGACGCCGGAGGCCTTCGTCGGACGCTACGAGCGCCAGGGGGAAGCCGGCGCCGTCGAATGGGCGATCGCCTGGACCCCGGCCGGCTTCGGCGAGGCCGACGGCTTCCTGCAGTCCTACTGCAACACCGTGCCGACGCCCGAGGGCGGGACCCACGAGGCGGGCCTGCGCGCGGCGCTCACCCGCGGCCTCAAGGCCTATGGCGAGCTGATCGGCGAGAAGCGCGCGGGCCTGATCACCGCCGACGACGTGCTGGCGCAGGCCGGCGCCCTGATCAGCGTCTTCGTCCGCAATCCCGAGTTCCAGGGCCAGACCAAGGAGCGGCTGTCGTCCAGCGACGCCCAGCGGCTGGTCGAGACCGCGCTGCGCGATCCGTTCGATCACTGGCTGGCCGCCCAGCCCAAGGCCGCCAGCGCGCTGCTGCAGTTCGTCGTCGAGCGTGCTGAGGAACGCCTCAAGCGCCGCCGCGAGAAGGAGGTGGCCCGCGCCTCGGCCACGCGCAAGCTGCGTCTGCCCGGCAAGCTCGCCGACTGCTCGGGATCGGCGATCGACGGAGCCGAGCTGTTCCTGGTCGAGGGCGATTCCGCAGGCGGGTCGGCCAAGCAGGCCCGCGACCGCAAGACCCAGGCGATCCTGCCGCTCCGGGGCAAGATCCTCAACGTCGCCTCGGCCTCCACCGACAAGACCGGCGGCAACCGCGAGCTCGCCGACCTGCTGCTGGCGCTGGGCGCCCAGGGCGGGGCGAAGTTCAAGGAGGACGACCTCCGCTACGAGCGCATCATCATCATGACCGACGCCGACGTCGACGGCGCCCACATCGCCAGTCTGTTGATCACTTTCTTCTACCGCACCATGCCGGACCTGATCCGCGCCGGGCGCCTGTTCCTGGCGCTGCCGCCGCTCTATCGGCTCAGCCACGGCGGCAAGGCGGTCTACGCCCGCGACGACGCGCACCGCGATGCGCTGCTCGCCACAGAGTTCAGGGGCAAGAAGCCGGAGATCAGCCGTTTCAAGGGGCTGGGCGAGATGATGCCTGCCCAGCTCAAGGAGACCACCATGGACCCGGCGACGCGGACGCTCGCCCGGATCACCCTGCCGCGCGCCGAGGAGACGGTGGCGGACCTCGTCGAAGCGCTGATGGGCCGCAAGCCCGAGCTGCGCTTCCGCTTCATCCAGGAGAACGCCGAGTTCGCCGGCGCCGACCTCGACGTCTAGCCGGCGGGCGGCCGATCAGGCGGTGACGAGCTCGCTCTCGGCCACGCCGCCTTCCTGCACCTTGACCCCCAGGTAGCGCATGGTCCCGCCGTCGAAGCTGATGTCCGAGACGGCGATCCCCGGATCGCGCTTGAGAAGGCTGGCGTCGCCCAGGGTGAGCCGCAGCGTCATCTGGTCCCGGTCCGCGCCGCCGGCCTCGGCCTTCTCGATCTGTTCACGGAGACGGAGCGCAGGGGAGACGCGCTGCGGCGTGGGGGGTCGCGCCGGCGCGCGTTCTGATGTCGATCGCATGTGTCAACCATAGCACGTTGCGGCTGGTGAAGGTGGTATTTCGACGGCCCGCCGTAACCATGTTCGATCGTGAGACGATCGGAAGCCGAACATCAGGCCCGGACGACCTCGCCGCCGCTACCGCCCCGCGAGCTCGCGGACCCAGATGTTGCGGAAGCTCAGGGGCGCGCTGGGGTCGCCATGCGCCTGCAGCTTGATCGGCGCGTCCTTGTACGGCCGGTAGAACGGCTTGCCGATGAACAGCGTCTCGCCGGCCAGCACGGCATCGTTCTGGATCAAGACGCCGTTCTGGAAGGCGGTCACCCGCGCCGGCGATTTCAGGGCCCCGTCCGCAGCGAAAACCGGCGCGGTCCAGACCACGTCGTAGGTCTGCCATTCGCCCGGCGGCCGCATGGCGTTCGCCAAGGGGGGATGCTGCTTGTAGAGGGCGCCAGCCTGGCCGTTCACGTAGGTGGTGTTCTTGTAGCTGTCGAGGATCTGCAGCTCGTAGCCGGCGTCGCCCGGCCCGGTCGAGGCCAGGAACACGCCCGAATTGCCGCGTCCCTGCCCGGACCCGGTGACCCCCTTGGGGACCCGCCATTCCAGGTGCAGCTGGTAGTCGCGGAAGCGCCGCTTGGTCTCGATATTGCCGGCCTTCTTGTCCACCGTCAGCACGCCGGAGCCGACGATCCATTTCGCCGGCGAGCCGTCCCTGGCGGAGACCCACTGGTCCAGGGTCTTGCCGTCGAACAGCACGATGGCGTCCGATGGCGGCGCGTCAGGCTTGTCGGAGGCGCGCGGCCCCGGCGTCACGATCGGCGGGACCGGCGTCCACTGCTCGGTGTCTTCCGGCTTCATGGCTTGCGAGAATGCCGCGCTCGCAGCGATCAGCGCCAGCGCCGCCGCAACGAAGAGCCTCACAGCTCCCAGCCTTTCCGGTAGTCGCGGGTCAGATACTGGTTGGCCTCAGCGACGTTGGTGACCCGGCCCGCGGCGGCGTCCCAGGCGATCGGCTGGTCGGCCTTCAGAGCGACGATGCCCAGGATCATCGTCTCGTTCAGCCGGGCGCCGTACTCGAACGGGCAGGAGACCTTCTCCTCCC
>NZ_JAICYI010000099.1 GCF_025934275.1 Phenylobacterium sp. | reverse complement strand
TAGGACTGCAGGTACGCCCGATGGGCCTCCAGCTCACCGATTCGCGCCTTGACTAGATCCCCCATGCTGACAACACCGTGGAGCTTATCGTCGACCATCACCGGCAGGTGCCGGATCCGCCGGTCGGTCATGATCCGCAGGATGTCATCGACCTCGTCGGTAAGCATGCAGGTGATCACGTCGACATTCATGATGTCCGAGACCGAGTCGTGCACGAGCGACGCTCCGCGCTCGTGCAGGAGGCGGATGAGGTCGCGCTCCCACACCATCCCCACCACCGCGCTGTCGTCGACGACGACCACGGCCCCGACGCGATGCTTGGCCATTGCGGCGAGCAGGATGGCGACCGGCGCGTCCGGCCTTACAGTTGCGACCACCGCTGCTTTGGCGCGTAGTACATCAGCTATTCGCACCCTAACGGCCCTCCGATCCCACAGGCCGAGACTAACTCTAAGAGTACCTCCAGCGCGGCCGGCGTGCTATGTCTATCGAGCCCGGTACAGCGCGTATTTTCGGCCCGCGCTGCGTCGGCGAGTGCTGAACCACCTCGGCGCGCACCACTTTCAAAGCCGCCCGCATCATCGACCAAGCCCTGGGCATCATCATGAGCCAAAACCGGTGCACCACCGATGAGGCGTTCGAGATCCTGCGGGCCGCCGCCTCGTACCGCAACCTCAAGCTGCGCGACATCGCCCACGACCTCGTCACCGTCAGCGACAAGGTCATTTCAAGATCGTCGGTTAGGCCCAGATCTCGCGCTACAGATGGTTCCATCAGCCGACCCTGGAGTCTCTTTGAAACTGCGAAACGGTTCCATTTGGCGGTCCGCGGGCCAACTGGATGCTGCAAATGGTTCCCATTGGCGGTCCAGCCACGTGCAACGGGTGTCTTGGGGGGCCAGCACCGCGACCATCTCACCGTAGATTCTCAAACTGTGCGCGCTTTCCACCGCTCGGGGGACAAGCCGCCCCGGAACCTCGATGCTACTTAGAGATGATCAACGTCATATCCACTGGCCGTGAGCCCAGCAATGGTGAGGGTGATGGCCGCCTCGTGCGAAAGCAGCCGGCCCCGAGCCTCATGCAGGGCGAAGCGCTCGGCACCCAGGGCGTCGGCGAGCCGGTCCCGAGCCTGCCGCACCTCTTCAGTGATGACCCGCACTTCGATGGCCTCCCGCAGCCGATCGGATGCCCCGAGGATCACCGACGCCCGTTCGGTGTCATCATCGATTTCCAGAACGAGAGCGGCGGTCTCCAGTGCGTCGGCCACCCACCGCCGGGTTCCCAGGTCGGCCAGGAGACCCAGCAGCTCCACGAGAATGCCCGCGGCGCGGCGCGGGTGGCTGGCCAGAACGGCGGTCTCGGCGGCGCGGGTCAGCGCCATGGCGAGAACCGGTCGGGCTTTCAGCCGCCGCGCGGCGCCGACTGCCTGTTCCGCCAGGCGAAGGGCCCGCTCGCCGTCACCAGAGAGGGCGACTAGTGGGCCGAGAGCGGCGAGCGCGTGCGGCTCGACCCATTCGCCGAGGGGATCGCTGCGGGCGACTTCCACGGCCTGTTCGAAATGGTCTCGGGCCCGGTCGTACTCTCCGTCGATGATCGCGGCCCAGCCGAGGTGGTCGTGGCACCAGCCGGCACCGTCCGGCAGGCCGAGACGCTTGTAGCCGGCGAGTGCAGTCTCGAGGAGCGGGCGCGCCTCGGCGGACTTTCCCGAAAGCAGCTTGTACTCGGCTCGCCCCCAATCCGAGTAGGCCGCGCGGCGATCGTCGCCGATCCGCCGTGCCAGCGTGGCCGCTTCCTCTAGGAGCTCGTCGCAGCGGTCGCGGTCGCCTTCAGGAAGGAGGATGGCCCGGATGGCTAGGGCCTCGACATGCCCTGGATGGTCGGCGAGCTCGGGCGCGGAGAACTCGGGCGCGGAGAAGATGCGCTCCACCCAGATGTGGCCGTCAGGGTTGCCGAACCACAGCCATGGCACCCATAGCGCCCCGATCAGGCGCAGCACGGCGTCGGCGTCGCGTTGCGTCCATGACCACTCCAGCGCGGCACGGAAATTCTCCGCATCAGCGAACGCCCCGCAGAGGAAATCCGACCCCAGCGGCGTACCTCGCCACGCTTGAACGCGTGCGACGAAGGCGTCGCGGTGCCGCCGCCGGGCGGTGGCCTCCTCGCCGGCCTCGGCCAGCTTCTCGACCCCGTACTGCCGGATGGTCTCGAGCAGCCGGTAACGAGGTGCAGTGCCCTCGCTATGCACGACGATGAGCGACTTGTCGACCAGCCGGCAGAGCACGTCGAGGGCGTCCTCGTAGGCCACTCCCCCGTCGCCGCCTGACATCACTACCTCGGCCGCCGGCAGATCGAAAGTGTCGGGAAAGATCGCCAGCCGGGCCAGCGCGCGCTGCTCCGCCAGCGAGAGAAGTTCGTAGCTCCAGTCGACGGTCGCTCGCAGTGTCTGTTGATGGGGCACGACGATCCGCTCCCGACCGGTCAGGAACCGGAAGCGGTCATCCAGGCGGTCGGCGACCTGCGCCGGACTGAGCACCTGGACCCGGGCGGCAGCCAGCTCCAGCGCGAGGGGAATGCCGTCGAGACGACGGCAGATCCTGGCGACAGCGGCGGCGTTGGTGGTATCGAGCTCGAACGTGGATCGGGCGGCCCGGGCCCGCTCGCAGAAGAAGGCCACCGCGTCACTGCCGGTGAGCTCGGCAAGGGCGGCGCCGGGAGCCGCCATTGACATCGGCGGCACCTTCCACACCACCTCGCCGGGTACGCCGAGCCGCTCGCGGCTCGTGGCGAGCACGGTCACGCTGGGGCACCGAATCAGAAAGGCGTGGACGAGACGGGCGACTGCCTCGATGAGATGTTCGCAATTGTCGAGCAGGACAAGCGTCTGCCGCGTCGCCAGATGGCGGATGAGACGATCTTCCACAGCCTCCGGGCTGTCGAAGGCGCTGGTCTCGAAGGTGAGCGCCACGGCCACCGCCGAAGCCACCTGCGCCCCCTCGCGCAGCGCGGCGAGCTCGGCTATCCAGACGCCGTCAGGGTAGGCCGGCAGTGCAGCCGCCGCGCCTTGGATGGCGAGCCGGGTCTTCCCCGCCCCTCCGGCCCCAGTGAGGGTGAGCAGTCGAGATCCGGCGAGCAGCATGCTCAGCTCGTCGAGCTCCCGGGCCCGCCCGATGAAAGGGGTGAGTGCCACGGGCAAGTTGTGGCGATGCGCGGCGAGGCTGCGCAGAGCTGGGAACTGCGACGACAGCGCAGGATGGGCCACCTGGAACACCCGCTCGACACGGGCCAGGTCGGCGAGCCGGTGCTCCCCCAAGTCGAGGAGAGCCACCTCAGCCGGAAGATCAGCGCCGATCAGCTCTGCGGCCGCATGGGAGCAGAGCACCTGACCCCCGGAGGCAGTAGCCAGGAGGCGGGCGACCCGGTTCAGTGCAGGGCCGAAGTAGTTATCTTCGCGGCGCTGCGCCACCCCCGCGTGGATCGCCATCCGCACCCGAAGCGGCCCGGGGGCGGCCCAGGCGCTGGACGCCAGCGCCTGTTGGGCCGCCACAGCGGCGGCGAGGGCGTCGGGGGCAGCCCGAAACGCCGCGGCCATCCCATCTCCGGTGTGGCTGAAGACCTCCCCTCCTGCGGCTTCGATGGCGGCGCGGAGCAACTCGTCGTGCCGCGCCAGGTCGACCGTCATCGCTTCCGGATCGCCTTCCCACCGCCGGGTGCTGGCCTCGATGTCGCTGAAGAGGAACGTGGTCGGCTCCCCTGAGCCTGGCGACGGCCTGGGGGCGCAGCGCGCTGCCAACTGGGGCGCTTGCAGCTCAGGCGCCTGGCGCAGGATGGCGTTCTCCAGGCGGGCGACTTCGAGGCTGGGCTCCAGGCCAAGCTCCTCGGCCAAGAGCCGGCGAAGCTCCTGATACACGCGCAACGCGTCGGCCTGGCGCCCCGAGCGGTACAGGGCCACCATCCGCTGGCCCCACAACCGCTCCCGTAGCGGATGAACCTTGGTCAGATGGTCGAGTTCGGGCACCACCTCGGCATGGCGGCCGCAGCCGAGGTCGGCTTCGACCCGCTCCTCGAGGGCGGCCAGCCGCGCTTCCTCCAGTCGGGTCGCCTCGGCCCGAGCCACCGGAACGTCGGCTAGGTCGGCCAGGGCAGGCCCTCGCCAGAGCGACAGCGCCTGGCGCAACCGCGCCGCGGCCCCTTCGTGGTCTCTTCGGGCGGCGTGCTCGCGTCCCTCGGCCAGGAGATCCTCGAATCGGGCAGCGTCGAGAGCAGCACGCTCGATCTGCAGGAGGTAGCCAGGCGGCTTGGTGACCACGACGGAGTCGCCGCCGCCTTCTCGGAGCGCCTTGCGCAACCGGGAGACGAAGACGCGGAGCGCGCCGGCGGCTCCTTTCTGGGCTTTTCCGTCCCAGAGGTCCTCCACCAGGCGCTCGGCTGGAACGACCCGGTTGGCGGACAGCAGGAGCAGGACAAGGACGGCCCGCTCGCGACTCCCGGGAAGCGCCACCGGCCGCCCCTGGGCGATGACCTCAAGAGGACCAAGGATGCGGAACTCCACCGGGCTGCACCCCTCCCCCTTCGGTGCGGGGTCGACCCTTCAGCCTATGTCCATCCGAGGCGGTAACCCAGTGGTAACGCCCCGTGCAACCTCGCGGGCGCACGCTCACTCACGACCGAAAATGCGGCTGGCAACGGGGCGCTGGGTGCGAGGAGGAAACGATGCCCGAACATCCTCACGTCGAGATCGTGCGGCAAGGCTACGACACCGTCAACAACGGCGATACCGATGCCCTGGCCGAACTCATCGCCGAGAACGTGGTCTGGCACGTTCCCGGACGTAGCTCAATCGCCGGTGACTACCAGGGGCGGGAGACGACCTGCGCCTACTTTGATCGCCTCCATGAGCTCACCGGCGGCACCTACCAGACCGAGCTGCACGTCGCCGTCGGCGACGACGAGCATGTGATCAGCGTCGACCACCGCTTCGCCAGACGTAACGGCAACATCTACGACGAGAATGGGCTCGTCGTTTTCCGCTTCCGTGACGGCAGGATCGTGGAAGCATGGCAGATCTCGATGAGCCCCTACGCCCACGACGCATTCTTCGCCTAGCGATGGGCTGTTTTCCGAGCTAGG
>NZ_JAICYI010000053.1 GCF_025934275.1 Phenylobacterium sp. | reverse complement strand
GTACTGGGTGCGCGAGGCGTCGTCGACGCCCGCGTCGGAGGCCGCCAGGGCCTTCTGGCGCATCTGGTTGAGGATGTCGGTGAGCTGCGAGCCGGCCTGCAGCGTCGTGTCGAGGACCGACTTGCCGTTGTTCAGCGAGTTGGTCACCGCATCGAGCGAGGAGGCTTGCGCCTTTTCCGTCTGGGCGATGGCCCAGATGGCGCCGTTGTCCTTGGCGCTGGCGATCTTCAGGCCGGTGTTGATCCGGTTCTGGGTGATGCCCAGTTGGTTCTGGGTGTCGGTCAGCGCCTGCAGCGCGATCATCGCGCCGACGTTCGTGTTGATGGAGTTCATAGCCATCGTTTTGGTCCTTTTTCTCAGGTCCGGCGTCGTTCTGACGTCGGGGGCTTTTTGCCCGTCTGGCACTAGACGCCAGGCACTCTTGACGGCGGGTTAAGATCCTGCCGACAGGCGCGAATCACTGGGAAAAAGGTGCGTGGCGCGGTCGTCTTGCCCGGCAAATTCCTCCGGGCGGCGCGCTCCAGTCCATCCCGCGCGGCGACGAGAAACGCCGGCCCTGAGGCCGGCGTCGGGTGGCTTCAGTCGCGTGAAACGTCAGGCCGCTGCGGCCTCGGCGCGAGGCTGCAGGCCCTGCATGATCATCTTGTTGACGTCGATCAGCGGCCCGAACTCGGCCTCGTTGCGCATGATCGCGCTGGTGTGTCGGTTCACCCACAGGCTGAGCGAGATGATGTTGGCCCGAAGCTGCGCCGGGAGCTCATTGCGGGGATTGGCGCAGTCGGCGGCCAGGACCGACCACAGCCGACGGTTCCAGTCCAGGGCGTCCATCCTCGCGCCGATCGCGTGCTGCGGCGTCTCGGCGGCGTCCATGAGCGCCCGGGTCACCTGGCCGAACAGCCGGTACTCGATATCGCGGGGCGATTCAGCCCGCTGAGATGCTTGTTGGTACGCCTGGACCGACATTCCCCAACCTCTCGTCTTCATACTCGATCAGTTTCCGGCAAAGCATCAGGGCCTTGTAGTATTCGCCGGACATGCACAGCTTCGAGATATCGACGCAGTCGACCAACACCTTCGGATTGCTGATCGCGCCCATGAACTCAGTCAGACGCTGCGCGAATTCATGATAATAAGTCTGCGCTCCGGGCTCATCGAGATACATCATCATGACCGGAAAATAGATACGGCGCGCAGGCGTATTGGCGTCTTCTTGCTGCATGATGTCCTTCTCGCGAAGGACGGACGCCTTATTCTGCAGCACCAGCACCCCGCGCCGGTCGCCATTCTGGACGACGGCGCCATTGAGGACGAACTTCTCCCCGGGCTTCAGCGACAACTTGAGCGGCACGTCGGCTCCTGACATTCATCGCGGCGGACCCCTTCGATTCGCCGGACGCCCGATTGTCGCCCTTCGCTGGGCCACGCGCATCAGAGGCTTAACCGCGCAGCCGTTAACGGGCCCTTTCGCAACCTTGGCGCGCGATCCGCAACCGACGGAACGGGGCGAGCAGCCGCGGGTTTGATCTGCGGCAAGGCGCCGGCGTGATGCGCGTGCAGCCTTGGCGAGGCAGATGCGCGCGGCCGACGCGTCGCCGCAACAGGAGGTCCACCATGCCCGGCGCCCGCTTCGACTCCGAAGACGAGTCTGATTCCCAGGATCAGGCCGAAACCTTCGACGAAAGCAATGTCGTGGGCGGCGAAGGCGACGTGTCCCTGGGCGGCGACTCGCCCGTCACGCCGGGCGAGGACATGCGCACCTTCGAGGAGTTGCCGGACGTGGAGGACGTCACCCAGGCGATCGGCGACGCCGATGACGACGAGGCGCTCGCCCTAGACGCCGATGAGTTCGACGAAGCCTTATTCACCGATGCCGACTTTGAGGAAGACGACGAGCTCGATTACCGCGCCGCCACAGAGGAGCGCGAGGACGACCTCGACGGCCAGGGACCGGACGACGGCTTCGACGAAGACCGGCTTGACGCCCGCAGCGAGATCGAGGGCCTGGCGGAAGAAGTGGGCGACGCCGGCAGCGTCTCCGGCGGCGAGGACGACTTCACCAACTTCCAGTCCAAGGCGCTCGACGACGACGATCTTCATCGGCTGGGCTACGCCGATGCGAACGGCCGCGCCAAACCCGACGGCAAGGCCTGACGCCGCCCTCCAGCCAATCGAGCCTCCAGGTCATCAGGAGGGCCGATATCGAAGTCGCTTGATCCGCGCGCCGCGCCCTTTAGTCTGGCTGCAAGTGAAACACTTGTTCGAATGCGGGCGCGGGCCCGCCGGGAGCCGGAATGAGCCAGCGGTTTGAAGGCACTGAAGACTACGTCGCCACAGAAGACCTCAAGGTCGCGGTCAATGCGGCGATCGCGCTGGAGCGCCCGCTGCTCATCAAGGGCGAGCCCGGCACCGGCAAGACGGTGCTGGCCTATGAGATCGCCAAGGCGCTCGATGCGCCGCTGATCACCTGGCACATCAAGTCGACCACCAAGGCGATCCAGGGCCTCTACGAGTACGACGCGGTGACGCGGCTTCGCGACAGCCAGCTCGGCGACGAGCGGGTGAAGGACGTCCGGAACTACATCAAGAAGGGCAAGCTCTGGGAGGCGTTCGAGAGCGAGGCCCGCCCGGTGCTCCTGATCGACGAGATCGACAAGGCGGACATCGAATTCCCGAACGACCTCCTGCAGGAGCTCGATCGGATGGAGTTCTACGTGTACGAGACCAACGAGACGATCCAGGCCAAGGTCCGGCCGATCGTGGTCATCACCTCGAACAATGAGAAGGAGCTGCCCGACGCCTTCCTGCGCCGCTGCTTCTTCCACTACATCCGCTTCCCGGACGCCGAGACGATGAACGCGATCGTCGACGTCCACTATCCGAACATCAAGCAGAAGCTGGTCGCCGAGGCGCTGCGCATCTTCTACGACATGCGCAAGGTGCCGGGCCTGAAGAAGAAGCCCTCGACGTCCGAGCTTCTCGACTGGCTGAAGCTGCTGTTGGTCGAGGACATCGGCGAGGATGCGCTGAAGGAGAAGGACCCGACCAAGCTCATCCCGCCGCTGCACGGGGCGCTGCTGAAGAACGAGCAGGACGTGCACCTGTTCGAGCGGCTGGCTTTCCTCGCCCGGCGCGAAGGCGCGGGCTCGCGACCCGGCCAATAGGCGGTTACCGCGATTTCACTCGCTTTTTCCGGGGGCTCCGGCCAGATTCCGCGCCGAACGGACGGAGCCCTTTCGTCATGCGCCTTCTCTCCCTCGCCGCCGTCTCGGTCCTGGCCCTGAGCGCCGCCGCCTGCGGCCCGCACCTCAATCCCGCGCTGCGCACCCGGCTCGACTGCCCAGACCGGCAGGGCGCGCTGGTCCGCGCCAGCGTCTCGCCGGACGGCAAGAGCTGCCTCTACCGTGCGGACGACGTCGAGGTGAACCTGCAGCTGACCCCGGTGACCGGCGACGCCACGACCACGCTGAACGCCGTGGAGGCCTCCCTGGTCGGCCCGAAGGCCAACCCGGCCGCCGACTCCGGACAGGCGGCCGCACCCGAAAAACCGCAGACGGTCGCGCCCGTCGCCCCGGCGTCGGCGTCGGCGTCCAGTGACGCGGCCAAGGCTGATCAGGAGGCCCGGCAGGATGCGGGCGCGGCCGCGGACCAGTCGCGAAACCAAGACCAGGACAGCGGCAAGCATACGGTGGTGATCGACAAGAACGGTCAGCACGTCGCTGTCACCGGCGATGGCGACCATGATCGGGCCCACATCGACCTGCCTGGGATCCACATCGACGCCGATGACGCCAACGACAACGCCAAGATCGACGTGGCCGGCGTGCACATCGATGCGAGCAACGACCAGGCCACCGTGCGGATGATGCGCGACGTCCGCCTGCCGGGCGAGGGCCTTTCGCGCGAGCGCAACGGCGTGCGCGCTACCTTCATCGCCCGTCGCGACGACCTGCCGGGCGGCTACCGGTACGTGGGCTACGAGGCCGCCGGCCCGAAGACTGGCCCTCTGACGATCGCCACGGTCCGGGCGCACGACGACATGGACGACCACGGCCGGCTCTATCACGACATCCGCCGGCTGGTCCGCCGCACCGGCGGCGCCTAGCGCCGAGGTTCAGGCCGCGGGCTGGACCTCGACGACCTTGTAGGTGAGCGGACGTCCGTCCTCGTCGGTGACGGTGACGTACTCGCCCACCGCAAAGCGGTGTTCGCCCAACCTGTAGACCGGCTCGTCATCGGTGGTGTCGGTGTCGTCGTAATCGAAGAACCAGCGCTGGCCGCGGCGCGCCAGGCGTCCATCCACCGGATCCTCGTCCGGCGAGAAGCGGCGCACGACGCACCGGTCGCGGTGCCTGGCGTAGCCGGCTGAGTCGAGGTGGCCTTCGCCGGTCAGGGGCGCCGTCAGCGCATAGCCGCGATGATCGTCGCCACCGGCGAATTCCGTGCCCGGATTGCGGGCGAGCCGCATGACGATGCGCGACAAGGGCATTGGATGTTCCTCGCGAAGTCTAATGGGACAGAAACAACGAGGGCTGGTCGGAGTTCAATAGCGTCCGCGTGGTCCCGCCGAAGATGAACTCCTGCAGCCGAGGATGGCCGAAGGCGCCGGCCACCAGGATGTCGGCGCCGGCCGCGCGCGCGCCTTTCAGAAGGGCCGGCGCCGGATCGCCGCCCTCCGGCAGCAGCTCGACCTCGGTCTTCACCCCGCGGGCGGCGTAATAGGACTGCAGCTTGCTGGGGTCGAAGCTGCGCGAGCTCGCCTTGGGGGCAGCCAGGATGACTCCGCGCTCGGCCTTCTCCAGCAGCGGCATGGCCAGCCGCGCAGCGCGGGAGGCCTCCTTGCCCCCGTCCCACGCCACGGCGACGACGCCGCCCACCTTCAACCCCTCGCGGGCGATCAGCACCGGCCGCTGCTCGTCGGCGAGGACCTGCTGGAACGCCTCGGCCAACGGCCCCCGGCCGCGCGCCGGATCGTTGGCGAACACCACCACGTCAGAGAGCCGGCTCTCCGCCGACAGCCCGGCCCAGACCGGGCTCTGCAGGCTGATGAACCGCTTCTTCTCGTACTTGCAGGCGTCCACGGCCGTGCGCGCGTTCTTCTCGCCGGCCTGCGCCGCTTCCTTCAGGGACTCCAGGGCCGTGGTCTGCACGCCGCCCATGAAGCCCTCGCCCATCCAGGGCATGACGTCGGCGACGTCCGCCGGCGTATAGACGCCAGCGAGCTCCGCCCCGAACGGCTCGGCCAGCGCCGCGGCAGCCGTCACCGCCGTGCGGTCGCCTTGTCCTCCGGAGAGAGGCGCCATGATCCGGGCCCAGCTCATGCTTCCGACTTCCTCTGCGTGGCCTTTCGAGCCTACACCCTATGCTCGCCTTGATCTTGATCAGCGCCTTGGCGAGCGCCCGAGCTTGACTTTGGAGGTAATGCGCCGGTGAGGAAAGGGCTGCGTCGCGCCGCGTCAGAGCCCAGGGCCTGGCAGCGGATGCTTTCGGGCCGCCGGCTCGACCTCCTGGACCCCTCCCCGCTCGACATCGAGATCGAGGACATCGCCCACGGCCTGGCCCGCGTCGCGCGCTGGAACGGCCAAACGACGGGCGAGCACGCCTTCTCGGTCGCCCAGCACTGCGTGGTGGTGGAGGAGATCGCCGCTCACATCCAGCCCGATCTCGAGCCCCGCTGGCGGCTGGCCGCCCTGCTGCACGACGCGCCGGAATATGTGATCGGCGACATGATTTCGCCGTTCAAGACGGCGCTGGGCGTCGACTACAGGACCTTCGAGGATCGGCTCGAGATGGCCATCCACGTCCGCTTCGGCCTGCCCGCGAGGATTCCGCCGCTGATCAAGAAGCTGATCAAGCAGGCCGACCGCGCCTGCGCCTTCTTCGAGGCGGTCCAGCTCGCCGGCTTCTCCTCCGGCGAGGCTCTGGAGTTCTTCGGCGCGCCCCCGCCGGGCTACAATCTGAAGATCGACCCGCTGCCGCCCGGCCAGGCGCAGGCGCGTTTCATCCATCGCTACGAAGTGTTGTCCGAGGCGGCGGGCTACCGCGGCGGGGACCTCGCCTTCGACACCGAGTGACAGCTGCATGCATCTGATCGTCTGCGGATTGGCCGATGTGGAGGCGCTGATAGCGGCCCGAAAGCCGTCGCATATGATCAGCCTCCTCGACCCCGCCACCATGATCGGCACGCCCGCCGAGGTCCTGCCGCAGAACCATCTGCGGCTCGGGATCAACGACATCACCGAGCCCATGGAGGAAATGACCGTCCCAGACGAAGCCGCGGTGGGCCGCATCCTCGCCTTCAACCGCGGCTGGGACGAACGCCAGCCGATGCTGATCCATTGCTGGGCGGGGATCAGCCGCTCGACCGCGACGGCCTTCGTGATCGCCTGCGAGCGCAGTCCAGCCGCCGACGAGCGCGGCATCGCCCGGACGCTGCGGCAGACGGCGCCGCACGCCTCGCCTAACCGCCGCATCGTGGCGCTCGCCGACGAGCTGATGAATCGCCGCGGCCGGATGATCGAAGCCGTCGAAGCCATGGGCGACTACGACTATCTGGCCGCCGCGCCCTTCGAGTTCCCCGTCCGCCACGCATGAGCGCCTCCCCGAGCGAACCGCCCGTCGCCATCGGTCTCTCGGCCGTCGTGGTGGCCATCCGGGACGGCGAGGCGGTCGTGCTGACGGTGAAACCAGGCGGCTCGGCGCTGGAGGGGCTGCCGTTCGGCCCGTTCGATCCGGAGGGCCACCGGACCTTCGAGCTCGCCATGCGAGCGTTCGTGACCGAGCAGACCCGCTTCAACCTGGGTTACGTCGAGCAGCTCTACACCTTCGGCGACAAGGGGCGCGACGCGCCGCTGGCGGACATGGGCGGCATGACACAGGCGGCGCGGGTGATCTCGGTCGGCTACCTTGCCCTGGCGCCCGCCGCCCTCGACGCCCACACGCCCGACAGCCAGTGGCGGCCGTGGAGCCGGTTCTTTCCCTACGAGGACTGGCGCGAGGGCCGCCCGCCGGCGCTCGGGCCGATCGGAGAGGCGCTGCGCGCCTGGGCCGAGCACGGGGCCGACGCCCCCCGGCGGCTGGCGCGGGCCCGGCTGGCCTTCGCTCTCGACGGCGCGCCATGGAACGAGGAGCGGGTGCTCGAGCGCTACGAGCTGCTCTACGAAGCGGGCCTGGCGCAGGAAGCCGCGCGCGACCGCGGCGAGACCGCCCCCGACCTGCCGCCGGCCCTCGTCGCCGCCGTGGGGGAGCCCATGCTCTCGGACCATCGCCGGATCCTGGCGACAGCGGCCTCCCGGCTGCGGGGCAAGATCAAGTACCGGCCGGTGATCTTCGAGTTGATGCCCCCCGCCTTTACGCTCTCGGCTCTGCAGCGGGCGGTCGAGGCGATCGCCGGCGTGCCGCTGCACAAGCAGAACTTTCGCCGGGCGCTCGAGCGCGCCGACCTGGTCGAGGGCCTCGGCAGGATGGACGCCGACACCGGCGGCCGGCCCGCCGAGCTGTTCCGCTTCCGGCGCGAGGTGCTGAGCGCGCGACCGGTCTCGGGACTGAGCCTGCCGCTGCTGAGGGAGTGACCGCCGGACCAAGCCGCGACGTCAGACGGCCCGGCCGCCGATCGCCGCGCGCACGCCATGGGCGTCGTAGACGTCGGCGCCCGGCGGCTCGGGGCCACGGCCCAGGAGCACCTCCAGGTTCACCTGCAGCACCGGGCCTCCGCTCAACGGAAAGCCGGTGCTTACGCCGACGCCGGTGGCCGAATGGTGTCCGAAGCTCGCGCCGCCGATCCCGAGCCCGATGCTCGATCCGCCATAGCCGGTCTGACGGATTGTGCGATCGACCACCCGGAACCAGTCATAGCCCCCGGCCAGCGCCAGGTCGGCCGCCCTGAGAAGCGCATAGTCCTGCACCTGGGCTTCGGGCGCCCCGGGACCGCCCTGGAAGGTGACGCGGTAGCGGTCGGGCTCGATCCGGAGCTCGGAATAGCCGACGCCGCTCGGGCCGATGGGCTGGTAGCGGGTCGGGGCCGTCGCGCAGGCCGCGAGCGACAGGCAGGCGACGGCGGCGAGAAGAGCGCGTTGCATGGCGCACCTCAAAACGGGCGTCCCCTCAGCCACGTTCCGCCAGACCGAGGCGGGAGGCAAGCGCTTGGAAGTCCGAAGGAACCTCCGCCACGATCCGCTTCAACCCGCCGGCCGGGTGCGGGAAGGCGAGCGCATGGGCGTGCAGCATCAGGCGGGGAACCGGCTGGCCCGCCACGACCAGGCTTCCGCCATAGCGGGCGTCGCCGGCGATCGGGCGGCCGATCGAGGCCAGATGCACGCGCAGCTGATGCATGCGCCCGGTCTGCGGCTCGAGCTCGACGAGCGCCGCCGTGGAACCGGCGGCGAGCGTGCGGTAGCGGGTGACGGCGCCCTCGGCGTCGGGATGGTCGGGCGGACACACGCGCATGTAGGCCTCGCGGCCGATCGCCTCGCGCCTGAGGGGCGCATCGATGACCCCCGCCGCAGGCGCGGGCGCGCCCGGCGTCACGATGGCGCGATAGGTCTTCCGGATCCGACGGGCCATCATGGCCTTGCCGAGGAAGCCGGCCGCCGGCTGGGTCTTTGCAGCGAGGATCACGCCCGAGGTGTCGCGGTCGAGTCGATGGATCAGGCGCGGCCGGGCCTTGCCGGGCTTGGCGAAGGCCCAGAGCAGCTCGTCGAGGGTGTTCGCCCCGCGCCGTCCGCCCTGGCTGGAGAGACCAGGCGGCTTGGCGAGCGCCAGGAGCTCGGCGTCCTCGTGAATTACGAGGCCCTGGACGAAGGCGGTCTCTTCCGGCGTCAGGACAACGGGTTGCGCGGCTTTCCTCACCCGCTCTCGTCTAGCGGAGGACGCCCCGCTTCGCCATCAGCCACGCGTACCAGGTGAAGAACACGCAGAATGCCAGGATCACCAGGTTGAAGATCATGCCCTGCTCGCCCATCGCCTTTGCGCCGTCGCTGAGCAGGTAGGTGTAGGCGAGCATCACCAGGAAGGCGGCCAGCGAGAGGACGAACACGTGGAAGGCGTAGCGCATGCGAGCCAGCAGCAGAACGGCCGCCAGCAGCCCGCCCCAGACGCCGATCGCCCAATCCGCCGTCATCCAGACCGGGTAGGCGTGCATATGCGCGATCTGAGCGTCGGTCTCACCCATTTTCCGCAGGTAGGCGTCGCCCTGCGTCTTGCTCATGAGGTAGTCGTAGGCGCCGAATGCGTTCCAGGCGACCGCGATCAGGCTCACGATCCAGAGGTGGATGGGCGCGCTGACGCGCGGCGTCTCAGCAGTAGCCGTCATAGGTATCCCTCCCCCGAAGGTTGCCGCCCGAGGCTAGGACTGTTCGCTTCGGAGAACAACGGTCTCCGTATTCACCCGCTTTTCGCGTTCCTGAGCGCCGCCCAGCGCTCCAGCCTTTCCTTGATGCGCGCCTCCGAGCCCTCGCCCTTCGGCTGGTAGAAGCGCCGCCGCTCCATCTCCTCGGGGAAGTAGTCCTGGCCGGAGAAGCCTTCCTCGGCCTCGTGATCGTAGGCGTAGCCCTTGCCGTAGCCGAGGTCCTTCATGAGCCGTGTGGGCGCGTTCAGGATATGCTTGGGGGGCATCAGCGAGCCCGTCTCCTTCGCGGCCGCCATGGCTGCGCCGAACGCCTTGTAGACGGCGTTGGACTTGGGCGCGGTGGCCAGGTGCACCACCGTCTGGGCGAGCGCGATCTCGCCCTCGGGCGAACCCAGGAAGTCGTAGGTCTCCTTGGCGGCGTTCGCCAGCAACAGCGACAGCGGATCGGCCTCGCCGACGTCCTCGGCGGCCGCCCGGATCAGCCGGCGGGCGATGAACAGCGGATCCTCTCCGCCCGCCAGCATGCGCGCGAGCCAGTAGAGCGCCGCGTCCGGATCGGAGCCTCGGATCGACTTATGGAGCGCGGAGATGAGGTTGTAGTGCTCCTCGCGGTCCTTGTCGTAGGCCGGCGAGCGCTTCTGCAGGGCCTGGCCCAGTTCCTTGGTGCCGAGCGGTCGGGCCGAGCCGATATTGAACAGGGTCTCGGCGAGCGAGAGCAGGTAGCGGCCGTCGCCGTCGGCCAGCGCCATCAGCGCGCCGCGCGCCTCGGGCTCGAGCGGCAGCGGACGAGCCTCGTAGGCTTCGGCCTTTTCCAGCAGTTGCTCGAGCGCGCGCTCGTCCAGGCGCTTCAGCACGAACACCTGGCAACGCGAGAGCAGCGCCCCGTTGAGCTCGAACGACGGGTTCTCGGTGGTGGCGCCCACCAGGGTGACGATCCCCTCCTCCACGAACGGCAGGAATCCGTCCTGCTGGGCGCGGTTGAACCGGTGGATCTCGTCGACAAAGAGCAGGGTCGACTGGCCGGCGGCGCGCCGCAGGCGGGCGGCTTCGAAGGCTTTCTTCAGGTCGGCGACGCCCGAGAACACGGCCGAGAGCTGCTGAAACTCATAGCCCGCCGCCTTCGCGAGCAGGCGTGCGATGGTGGTCTTGCCCGTGCCCGGCGGCCCCCAAAGGACCATCGAGGACAGCCGCTGGGCCTCAGCCATCCGCCGAATCGGACCGTCGGGCCCGAGCAGATCATCCTGGCCCACCACCTCATCCAGGGTCTTCGGCCGCAGCCGATCGGCCAGCGGCGAAGGCGCCTGCGGCGTCAGTCCTGCGGCTTCGAAGAGGTCGACCATGGCAAGGACGTAGCACTTCCCTCCCCGGGAAGGGAGGGAACCGCCTACACCTGGAATTCGCCGGTAATCTCCTGGCCATCCCGCTCGATGGTGAGCTGCCAGACGCGCGCGCCGGTCTGCAGCGCGCTGACCAGCTGGGCGACGTTGCCGACGCTTCGGCCGTTCACCGCCTTGACGATGTCGCCTGGGCGCAGGCCGGCCTGTCCGGCGAGTCCTTGGCCGGCGCTGAGGATAATCACGCCTGTCGCCGCGAAGGGATCGAGGCCCAGCTGATCGGCGACCGCCGGCGACAAGTTCACCACCGTCGCGCCCTGCAGGGGGTTGCGGCCGCTGACCACGCGCTCGTCGCGGGCGGGGCTGGCGGGCGGCGGCTCGGCCCTGAGGATCACCTGCTGGTCGCTGCGGCCGCGACGGACGCCGAGCCGGATCGGATCACCGATCTTATGGGTCGAGACCACATAGGCGAGGCCGCCTGCGTCGATGACCGGCTTGCCATCGGCCGACATCACCACGTCGCCCTGGTGCAACCCGGCCTTGGCGGCGGGGCCGCCCGGCCAGATATCGGCGACCAGCGCGCCCTGCGGCGTCGCAAGGCCGAGGCTGTGCGCGATATCGGGCGTCACCGATTGGGTGCGCGCGCCGAGCCAGGCGCGGACCAGCGATCGGCCGCCGCCGAGCGCTGTCTCCACCACCCGCTTCACCAGCGCCGCCGGAATCGCGAAGCCGACGCCGGAGGAGGTGCCGGAGCGCGACAGGATGAAGGAGTTGATGCCGATGATCTCGCCGTTCATGTCCACCAGCGGCCCGCCCGAGTTGCCCGGATTGATCGCCGCGTCGGTCTGGATGTAGCTCGAGGCGTCGCTGCCGGAAGGATCGGCCGTCCGGTTCAGCGCCGAGACGATGCCGTTGGTGACCGTCTGGCCGACCCCGAACGGATCGCCGATGGCCAGCACCAGATCGCCGACCTGCAGGTCGCCGGTGTCGTTGATCGCCAGCGCCGGAAGCTTGCCGCCGGGCACGTCGATCTTCAGCACGGCGAGGTCCGTGCGGGCGTCGGCAAGCAGCACGTGGGCGGGGAACTCGCGCCGGTCGGCGAGCGAGACGGTGATCTCCTGGCCGTTCTCGATGACGTGGTTGTTGGTGATGATGATGCCGTCGGATCGGACGATCACGCCCGAGCCCAGGGAGCCGACGATCCGGTCGCGCGGCGCGCCGATGCCGAACAGTTCCCAGAACGGATCAACCTGCTGGCGCACCAGGCGCTTGGAGGAGATGTTGACCACCGCCGGGGCGGCCTTCTTCACCACCGGCGCGAAGGACTGGCGCATGCCGAGCGCGCTGGTCGGCACGCTGCGTGTCGGCGCGGGCAGGGGCGTCTGCGCCGCGCTGTGGCCGGACGGCGAGCAGGCGGCGAGCAGGACGAGGGCGGGGATCAGGACGCGGATGGCGCGCATGGGCTCTCCGGACGAGATGAGAACCCGTCGCACTCTCCGAAGGTTTCGGGCGCAATAATGGCGAGGCTTCACGCCGTCCGGGGCTCGGGGTTCGGTGCGCGTGCGGTGCGCAGCGCGAGCGCAAAACCGAGGATCAGAAGTCCTGCCGAGACATAGATGGCGAGGCCCGGAGAATTCAGGCTCGCCTCCCGCCGGAGGGACCAGGCGAAGGTCTCGCCGAAGATCAGCGGCCCCACGATCGAGGCGATCCCCTGCAGGCTCTGGTTGGCGCCCTGCAACTGGCCCTGGGCCTGGGGCGAGACCCGGCGGGTCATCAGGCCCTGCAGGCCGGGCATGATGAGGCCCGAGAGCGCGAAGATCGGCGCGCCGAGCAGATAGACCCAGCCGGCCGAAGCGGCGCCATACCAGACGAAGCCGCTCGCGCCGGCCAGGAGGCCCAGCAGGACCACGCGCCGCTCGCCCAGGCGGCCGACCGCCGGGCCGACCAGGAACATCTGCACGATTACGCCCAGCACGCCGGTGAGCAGAAAGGTCATGCCCAGCACGCCGGGCGTCCAGCCATACCGATAGCTCGTGTAGAGCACGAAGATCGTCGGCAGCACGATCTGTGCGAGCTGGAACAGGAAACCGACGCCCGCCAGGCCCAGCAGGCCGGGGTGGGCCCGCAGCAGGCGCAGCGATCCCAAAGGATTGGCGCGCGCCCAGTGGAACGCTTTCAGCCGACGCTCCGGCGGCAGCGATTCCGGCAGGATCAGCAGCCCGTAGAACCAGTTGACGGCGGTGATCGCCGCCGCCGCCAGGAACGGCAGCCTGAGGCTGTGCTCGCCGAGCACCCCGCCGATGGTCGGCCCGATGATGAAGCCGAACGAGAACGCCGAGGTCAGCATGCCGAAGCTCCGGGCGCGGCGCTCTGGCGCGGTGACGTCGGCGAGATAGGCGCCGGCCGTGGAGAAGCTGGAGGCCGTCATGCCGTTCAGGATGCGGCCGACGTAGAGCCACCAGAGGCTGGGGGCGAAGGCCATGAACAGGAAGTCGACGGCCAGGCCGAAGAAGGAGATCAGCAGCACCGGCCGGCGGCCCACCCGGTCGGAGAGCATGCCGAGGATCGGCCCCATGAAGAACTGCATCAGCCCCCAGGTGGTCCCGAACACCATGTTCCACTCGGACGCGGCTGCGGTGTCGCCGCCGGTGAACTGGCGGATCAGGTTCGGCAGGATCGGGATCATGATGCCGAACGACACGGAATTCATCAGCGCGCTGGCGAAGATGAAGCCGAAGGCCGCCTGTCGCCGGCGCGGACCGGACCGCTCCGCGGTGGGCGCGGGTGTCTCGACCGGGTTTGTCGCGGCGTCGTCCATCGTGCGTCCTGGCGGAAACAAAACCGGAACTTCGAAGATCAGCGTTACGCAAGTCCGCCGAGCGACGCAAGATGCGCGCGCCAGAAGTCGGCCAGCCGCATCAGCAGGATCTGGTCGGGGAAGCCGTGTCGGGCGGCGCTGCCGACCGGAACCCGATCGAAGCCGCGGTGCTCGACGCTGACCCGGGTTTCCTCGCCGAACGCTTCGAACCTGACCTCGACCTCGGTCTGGAGATCGGGCGGGAAGTTCGCCTGGCGATAGGAGAATACCAGCCTCGACGGCGGCTCCCAGACGGCGATGCGGCCGATCTCGAAGACCTTGCCGTTCGCCAGGGTTTCGGTGAGCCGGCCGCCCTCGCCGGCCTCGAATGCGAGCCGCCCGGGCGCACGCGGCGTGGTCTGGAATAACCCATTCGGCCGCCACCACTGGCCGATCTCGCCGACGAAGAGGTCGAAGGCGCGCCGGGGCGCCGCCTGCACCCGGATGGCCAGGAAGACCTTCGAGGTCATTCGCCTCGCTCGACGTGCGCCTTGAAGGCCGCCAGCTGTTCGGCCCACAGCCTTTCGGCTTCCTCAAGCCATCTCTTCAGCTCGGTCATGGGTCCGGTCTTCAGGGCGTAGATGCGTACTCGCGCGTCGAACTCGGGGTGACTCTCCTCGACGAGGCCGCTCTCGCGCAGCACCTTTAAGTGTCGGCTCATGGCCGGAGCCGGAAGATCAAGCGCGCGGGCCAAGTCTCCAACCGGACGCGGCCGTTCCGCCAACAGATCAACCGCCCGCCGGCGATGCCGGTCGGCAAGTGCGGCGAGCGTTCGGTCGATGCGGGCGTGCCGGGTTGTCACGTCCAACCCTGGATCTTCAGGCCGCTGGCCTGTTCCGCCTCCTCCCGAGTGACCGCCTTGACCGTCTGGCCGATGGTCCAGAGGTGACCCTCGGGATCGCGGCACCGGTAGGTACGGTCGCCGTAGAACTGGGTCTCGGGCTCCTGGATGATCTCAGCGCCCGCGACCCTCGCCCGCGCGCAATGCCCGTCGATGTCGTCGTCGATGTGGATGTCCAGGAACTGGGTGTTCTTGCCGCCGATCGATTTCGGGCTGCGGGTATCCTCATGCCACTCGGTCCCCACCATGATGAGGCCGTCGCCGACGCGTAGCTCCGAATGGGACAGCTGGCCGTCGGGGGTCTCGATCAGCATCGCAAGTTCGAACCCGAACGCCTTCTCGAGCCAGGCGATGGCGGATTTGGGATCCTGGTAGAAAATGGCCGGCGTAACCGATGCGCGCGTCATGCCGTTCTCCTTCTCACATGCGATAATATTTGTCGAAAATAGCAATTAAATGCCCGAAAGAAAAGCCCCCGATTTGATCGGGGCTCTCGTGCGACGACCGCGCCGCGTTCAGGCCTCGGCGAAGCTCTCGACGAGGGGGCCGGAGTCCTTGCCCTTCTCGGCCGGGTCACGGTCGACGAACTCGATCACCGCCAGGGGCGCATTGTCGCCGAAGCGGTACCCTGCCTTCAGCACCCGGATGTAGCCGCCGCTACGCTCGGCGTAGCGCGGGCCGAGTGTGCCGAACAGCTTGCCCACCTGCTCGACGTCGCGGACCCGCGAGATGGCGATGCGCCGGGCGTGCAGGTCCCCGCGCTTGGCGAGCGTCACCAGCTTCTCGACGAACGGCCGGAGCTCCTTGGCCTTCGGCAAGGTGGTCACGATCTGCTCGTGCTTGATCAGGCTGGCGGCCATGTTGGCGAACATGGCTGTGCGGTGGCTGGTGGTGCGGCCCAGTTTGCGGTGCGCGTGACCGTGGCGCATGGGTGACTCTCCTTCGAGGCGGGGCGTCTCTCGACGCGCCGCGCAAGTTACATCTGGTCTTCGAACTTCTTGGCCAGCTCTTCGATGTTCTCCGGCGGCCAGTTCGGCACGTCCATGCCGAGGTGCAGACCCATGCCGGCCAGCACTTCCTTGATCTCGTTGAGCGACTTGCGGCCGAAGTTCGGGGTGCGCAGCATCTCCGCCTCGGTCTTCTGGATGAGGTCGCCGATATAGACGATGTTGTCGTTCTTCAGGCAGTTGGCCGAGCGGACCGACAGCTCCAGCTCGTCGACCTTCTTGAGCAGCGACGGGTTGAAGGGCAGCTCGGGCTTGGCCTCGCCTTCGACCTTCTTCTTCGGCTCCTCGAAGGTGATGAAGATCTGCAGCTGGTCCTGCAAGATGCGCGCGGCATAGGCCACGGCGTCGACCGGACTGACGGCGCCGTTGGTCTCCACTTCCATGACCAGCTTGTCGTAGTCGAGGCTCTGGCCCTGGCGGGTCGGCTCGACGCGGTAGGCGACGCGCTTGACCGGCGAGTAGAGCGCGTCCACGGCGATCAGCCCGATCGGCGCGTCCTCCGGCCGGTTCATCTCGGCCGGGACATAGCCCTTGCCGGTCTGGACCGTGAACTCCATGCGCACCGAGGCGCCCTCGTCCAGCGTACAGATCACGTGGTCGCCGTTCAGGATCTCGATGTCGGAAGGCGCCTCGATCTGGCTGGCGGTCACCGCGCCGGGACCGGTGGCGCGCAGCGTCATCCGCTTCGGTCCCTCGGCGTGCATGCGAAGCGCCAGCTGCTTGATGTTGAGCACGACGTCGACGACGTCCTCACGCACGCCCTCCAGCGAAGAGAACTCGTGGACCACGCCGTCGATCTGCACCGCGGTCACCGCCGCGCCCTGCAGTGAGGAGAGCAGCACGCGCCGCAGGCTGTTGCCCAGCGTCACGCCGAAGCCGCGCTCGAGCGGCTCGGCCACCAGCCGCGCCTTGCGGGCGGCATCGGCGCCGGTCTCGATCAGCGGCTTCTCGGGACGGATAAGCTCGTTCCAGTTTCTTTCGATCACGGTGTCCCTCGAAACGCAGGATCGCCGGCCGCATCGGCGGGCCGGCGTCGGGAGTTGGATACGTCGTTACTCAGACCCGCCGGCGCTTCGGCGGCCGGCAGCCGTTGTGCGGAATGGGGGTGACGTCGCGGATGGTGGTGATGGTCATGCCCACGGCCTGCAGGGCCCGGAGCGCCGACTCCCGGCCGGAGCCCGGCCCCGAGATATTGACCTCCAGGGTGCGCACGCCATGCTCGGCGGCCTTCCGGCCAGCGTCCTCGGCCGCCATCTGGGCGGCGTAGGGCGTCGACTTGCGGGAACCCTTGAAGCCCATCATGCCGGCGGAGGACCAGGAGATGGTGTTCCCCTGGGCGTCGGTGATGGTGATCATCGTATTGTTGAACGAGGCGTTCACGTGCGCCACGCCGGAGGTGATGTTCTTGCGCTCGCGGCGTTTGACGCGCGCCGGTTCCTTGGCCATCGGAGATAAGCTCTCTTACTTCTTCTTGCCGGCGATCGGCTTGGCCGGACCCTTGCGGGTCCGGGCGTTGGTGTGCGTGCGCTGGCCGCGGACCGGCAGGCCCTTGCGGTGGCGCAGGCCGCGATAGCAGGCCAGGTCCATCAGGCGCTTGATGTTGACGGCCGTCTCGCGACGCAGGTCGCCTTCGACGGTGTAGTCGTGGTCGATCGCCTCACGGATGTGCAGGACTTCCTGGTCGGTCAGCTCGTTCACCCGGCGGGCGTCGTCGATGCCGACCTTGCTCACGATCTCGCGGGCCTTCGTCGGCCCAATCCCGTGGATGTACTGCAGCGCGACCACGACGCGCTTATTGGTGGGAATATTGACGCCAGCGATACGGGCCACGTGGGGAGATCTCCTGATCACGCAAGAGAAGCGCGAACGGCGCCCCGGCCCTGCAACCCAAAGGCATAGACCGACGCGTCCTTCGCGCTCTTTCGCGGAAGCGCCTCGTTATAAGGATCGTTGCGCGTCCGTCAATGGCGGAACGACGCATTTGTGAACGACCAATGGGCGGCGCAAGGCCCGCTGCCCTGCCCGCGTCGTCACGCCTGCACCGCGCCAATCTCGCGCAGCATGGCTAACCAAACCATGAACCGGGGTCTTGGCGCAAATGCGGCGCGCCGCGGGCGCCCGCCCCGCTACCAGCGCGGCTCGTCGAGCGCCTCGTCGATGGCGGCGGCCACCGCGTCGATGGAGCCCATGCCGTCCACTTCGAGCAGCTTCCTCTGGTTCTCGTAGTAAGGCAGCAGGGGCGCGGTTTGGTCATTGTACGCGCCGAGCCGGACCTTGAAGCTGTCGGGATTGTCGTCCGGACGGCCGCTCTCCGCGTAGCGGCCGGCGACGCGCTGCATCAGCGCCTCGTCGTCGACTTTCAGGCGGATGACCAGGTCGATCCGCGAGCCGCGGCGCTCCAGCATGATGTCGAGCGCCTGGGCCTGGGCGAGCGTGCGCGGGAAGCCGTCGAAGATCGCCCCGCCGGCCGCCTCTGCCTCCGGCAACCGCTCCTCGATCAGCGCGATGACGATCTCGTCGGAGACCAGGCCGCCGCGCTGCATGATGCCCGAGACTTGCTGCCCGAGCTCCGAGCCCGAGGCGATGGCGGCGCGCAGCATGTCGCCCGTCGAGAGTTGGACCATCCGCCGGGTCTCGACCAGCCGCCGGGCTTGCGTGCCCTTCCCCGCCGCCGGCGGGCCGAAAAGGATCAGGTTCATGCGCTCCACGCCCCTCCATCCGCGGGCCCTCTGCGGGGCCGCGCGAACCCACGCTCTCTTCGTCAGCGGCCGCGCATCCCGCGCAGCTTCGATCGCTTGATCAGGCCTTCATACTGGTGCGCTAGCAGATGCGACTGGATCTGGGTCACGGTATCCATGGTGACGCTCACCACGATCAGCACCGAGGTGCCGCCCATGTAGAAGGGCAGGTTGTAGAAGCCGATCAGCCCCTCCGGCAGCAGGCAGACGAGGGCGATGTAGGCCGCCCCGATCACTGTCAGGCGGGTGAGCACGTAGTCCAGGTATTCCGCCGTCCGCTTGCCCGGACGGATGCCCGGCATGAAGCCGCCGTACTTGCGCAGGTTCTCCGCCGTCTCCTCCGGATTGAACACCACCGAGGTGTAGAAGAAGGTGAAGAAGACGATCAGCGCGCCGTAGAGCACCATGAACAGCGGTCGGCCGTGCTGCAGCTGGCCCACGGCGCCCGGCAGCCACTGCGCCCAGGACGGAAGGTTGGCGGTCGCCAGGAAGCCCATGACGGTGGCCGGCAGCAGCAGCAGCGAGGAGGCGAAGATCGGCGGGATCACTCCGGAGGTGTTGATCTTCAGCGGCAGGAAGGAGGTGTCGCCGCCGAACATGCGGTTGCCGACCTGGCGTTTGGGATACTGCACCAGGATGCGCCGCTGCGACCGCTCGATGAAGACGATCCCCATGGTCACGGCCACGATGCCGATGAGGATGACGATGAGCGTCCCGGCGCTCATGTTCGAGGCGCCGGTCCTGGCCAGCGAGAAGGCCTGGCCGAGGTAGCGCGGGATCACTGCAACGATGCCGGCGAAGATGATCAGGCTGGTGCCGTTGCCGACGCCGCGGCTGGTGATCTGCTCGCCGAGCCACATCAGGAACATGGTGCCGCCGGTAAGCGTCACGACCGTCGAGACGACAAAGAACAGGCCCGGGTGGTCGACGACGCCCTGGCTCGCCTGCAGGCCCATGGCGATGCCGAAAGACTGGAAGACCGCCAGCACGACGGTGAGATAGCGGGTGTACTGGTTGAGCTGCTTGCGGCCCGCCTCGCCGCCTTCCTTCCGGAGCTTCTCCCAGGGCGGATAGACGCTGCCCAGGAGCTGCACGATGATCGAGGCCGAGATGTAGGGCATCACGTTGAGCGCGAAGACCGCCATCCGCGAGACCGCACCCCCCGAGAACATGTTGAACATGCCCAGGATGCCCTTGGCCTGGCCCTGGAAGGCCTGTGCGAAGGCGTTGATGTCGATGCCGGGGATCGGGATCCAGGCGCCGAGGCGATAGACCACCATCGCCACCAGGGTGAACCAGATCCGCTTGTGGAGCTCCGTCGCCTTCTGGAAGGCTTCGAAGTTCATGTTGGCGGCGAGCTGTTCGGCGGCCGAAGCCATCTAGGATTCCCTCGGGATCTTCTCAGGTCCGCCTGAGATAAGGCGCTCTGCGGCGATGCGCGAGACCGGAATGGTCGCGGGGCTCAGGCCGGGGCGTCCGCGGGGGCTTCGGCGCGCGTCGCGGTGAGCGAGCCGCCCGCCTTCTCCACCGCCGCGCGGGCCGCCGCCGAGGCCGAATAGACGGTGATGGTGAGCTTGGACTTGAGCTCGCCCTTGCCCAGCAGCTTCACGCCGTCCTTGGCGCGGCGCAACACGCCGGCGGCCACCAGGGCGTCGGCGTCGATCGGCTGCTTGGCGTCGAGCTTGCCGGCGGCGATCGCCTGCTCGATGCGCCACAGGTTTACTTCCACGAACTGCTTGCGGAACGGTTTGTTGAAGCCGCGCTTGGGCATGCGCATGTGCAGCGGCATCTGGCCGCCTTCGAAGCCGGCGATGGCGACGCCGGTGCGCGACTTCTGGCCCTTGACGCCGCGGCCGGCGGTCTTGCCCTTGCCGGATCCGGGCCCGCGGCCCACTCGCATGCGGTCCTTGGTGGAGCCTTCGCGCGGGGAAAGTTCGTTGAGCTTGGTCATCTGACGCCTCTCCTTCGGAGTTCAATCGCCCGGTTGGGCCGGACTCGGCTGTGAATTCATCCCTCCCCTTCCAGGAGAGGCTGGAGCCCTACTCCACCACCTCCACCATGTGCGCGACCTTGGCGATCATGCCGCGGACGGCGGGAGTGTCCTCCAGCGTGGAGCTCCGGCCGACACGGTTCAGGCCGAGACCCACCAGGGTGGCGCGCTGATCCTTGCGGCGGCGGATCGGGCTGCCGGTCTGGCGGACGGTGATCTTGCCGGATTCCTTAGCCATGACGTCTAGGCCTCCGCGTCCGCGGCGGGCTGCGCCGCCGAGGCGCCGTCGGACCTGCGGCCGATGACGTCGGAGACCTTCTTGCCGCGCTTGGCCGCGACCTGGCGCGGCGAGGCCTGCGCCTTAAGCGCCTCGAAGGTCGCCCGGACCATGTTGTAGGGGTTGGACGAGCCCATCGACTTGCCGACCACGTCCTGCACGCCGAGCGTCTCGAGCACCGCGCGCATCGGGCCGCCGGCGATCACGCCGGTGCCGGGCGGCGCAGCGCGGACCAGCACCTTGCCGGCGCCCCAGCGGCCGTTGCCGTCGTGGTGCAGCGTGCGGCTCTCGCGCAGCGGCACCCGGATCATCGACTTCTTGGCTTCCTCGGTCGCCTTGCGGATGGCTTCCGGCACCTCGCGCGCCTTGCCGTGACCGAAGCCGACCCGGCCTTTCTGGTCGCCGACCACCATCAGGGCGGCGAACGAGAAGCGCCGGCCGCCCTTCACCGTGGCGGCGACGCGATTGATGTGCACCAGCTTTTCGACGATTTCGCTGTCGCGCTCGTCTTCGTTGCGATTGCGACGATCGCCGCGGTCTTCGTTCCTGCGAGCCATCGAGGGTTCCTTAGAAATTCAGGCCGGCTTCGCGCGCGGCGTCCGCCAGCGCCTTCACCCGGCCGTGATAGAGATAGCCGCCACGGTCGAACACCACGTCCTTGACGCCCTTCTCGATGGCGCGTTGCGCCACCAGGGCGCCGACGCGAGCGGCGGCGTCCTTGTCCGAGCCCTTGGTCTTGGACTTCGCCTTGGCGTCGGCACCTTCCAGCGACGAGGCGGCCGCCAGGGTGACGCCCCGTTCGTCGTCGATGACCTGGGCGTAGATGTTCTTCGCCGAGCGGAACACCGACAGCCGCGGACGGCCGCTGGCCATCTTGCGCAGCCGCGTTCGGTTTCGTTGCGCCCGACGCTTGGATGTGTCGCGAGGAGAGAGCGCCATGACTACTTCTTCTTGCCTTCCTTGCGGCGGACCTGCTCGCCGGCGTAGCGGACCCCCTTGCCCTTGTACGGCTCGGGCGGACGCACGCGTCGGATGCGGGCGGTGATCTCGCCGACCAACTGCTTGTCGATGCCGGAGACGCGGATCTCGGTCTGCCGCGGCACGGCGAAACTGATGCCCGGCGGCGGCTTGATCTCCACGTCGTGCGAGAAACCGAGCTGCATGGAGAGCGTCTGGCCCTTCATCGCCGCGCGATAGCCGACGCCGACGAGCTCGAGCGTCCGCTCGTAGCCCTTGGTGACGCCGACCACCATGTTGTTCACCAGGCTGCGCGAAAGGCCCCACATCGCCTGCGCCCGCGCGCTGTCGCTGCGCGTGGCGAGCACGAGCTGCTGGCCATCGAGCTTGGGCTCGATCTCGTCGGCGAGCGTCCAGGCGAGCTGGCCCTTCGGCCCCTTCACGGTCACCGTCTGGCCCTCGACGGTCGCCTGCACGCCGCTCGGGAGTTCGACGGGCTTCTTGCCGATACGCGACATCTCAGTAGACCCGGGCGATGACTTCGCCGCCCACGTTCGCCTCGCGGGCTGCGGTGTCGGACATGACGCCCTTCGGCGTCGACAGGATCGAGATCCCGAGGCCGTTCTTCACCGGCTTCAGGTCCTTGATCGACGAATAGACGCGGCGGCCGGGCTTGGAGACCCGGCTGATCTCTGCAATCACCGACTGGCCGTCGAAGTACTTGAGCTCGATCTCGAACTCGGGGAAGGCGCCGGGCTTCTCCACCAGGTGGTAGCCGCGGATGTAGCCCTCCTCGAGCAGCACATCGAGGACGCGGGCGCGCATCTTCGAGGCCGGCGTGGTGAGCTTCGAGCGGCCGCGCTGGGCGGCGTTCTTGATGCGGGCGATCAGATCGCCGATGGGGTCGTTGACCATGATCCCCTCTCCTACCAGCTCGACTTGACGAGGCCGGGGATCAGACCCGCGGCGCCGAGGTCGCGGAGCGCGATGCGGCTCATCTTCAGCTTGCGGTAATAGGCGCGCGGCCGGCCGGTGATCTCGCACCGGTTGCGGACGCGAGTCGGCGAGCCGTTGCGCGGCAGCTGGGCCAGTTTGAGGCGGGCGTCGAAACGCTCCTCGAGCGGCAGGGACTCGTCGTTGGCGATGTCCTTCAGCAGCTGGCGCTTGGCGGCGTACTGCTGCACCAGCTTCTTGACCCGTTGGTTGCGGTTGACGGCGCTTTTCTTGGCCATGTCTCTTTCTTCCCTCCCGTCCTCAAGCCGTGAACGGGAACTGGAATTCCCGAAGAAGCTCGCGAGCTTCGTCGTCGGTCCTCGCAGTCGTGGTGATGATGATGTCCATGCCCCAGATCTGGTCGATCTGGTCGTAGTTGATCTCCGGGAACACGATGTGCTCACGAAGCCCCATGGCGTAGTTGCCGCGGCCGTCGAAGGAGGTCGGCTTCAGGCCCCGGAAGTCCTTCACCCGCGGCAGGGCGATGGTGATCAGCCGGTCGAGGAACTCGTACATGCGGTCCTGGCGCAGCGTCACCTTGGCGCCGATGGTCATGCCCTCGCGCAGCTTGAACGCGGCGATCGAGGTGCGCGCCTTGGTCGGCACCGGCTTCTGGCCGGCGATCTTGGCCAGGTCGGTCATCGCCGACTGGACCTTCTTGGAGTCCGCCACCGCCTCGCCGATCCCCATGTTGATGACGATCTTGTCGATCTTGGGGATCTGCATCTCGTTGGTGTAGCCGAAGCGGTCGCGCAGCGCCTTGCGGATGCGCGCCTTGTACTCGCTCTTCAGGCGCGGTTCGTAAGCGTCGTCAGCCATTGATCACCTCGCCGGTCGTCTTGGCGAACCGCACCTTCTTGTCCCCCTCCACGCGGAAGCCGACGCGGGTGCGCTTGCCCTTCGAGTCGACGATGGCGACGTTTGAGACGTGGATCGGCGCTTCCTTGTTCTTGATGCCGCCCTGCGGATCGAACTGCGTGGGGCGGGTGTGGCGATGGACCATGTTGAGGCCCTCGACGATCACTCGCTGATCCTTCGGGAACACCCGGGCGACCGTGCCTTCACGGCCCTTGTCCTTGCCGGCGAGGACCACCACGCGGTCGCCTTTCCTGATCTTCGCGGCCATCACAGCACCTCGGGCGCGAGCGAAATGATCTTCATGTGGTTCTTGGCGCGCAGCTCGCGCGGAACCGGGCCGAAGATTCGCGTGCCGATCGGCTCGCTCTGCTTGTTGACGATCACCGCGGCGTTCTTGTCGAAGCGGATCACCGATCCGTCGCGCCGCTTGATGCTCTGGCTGGTGCGAACGACGATCGCCTGCAGCACGTCGCCCTTCTTCACGCGGCCGCGCGGGATCGCTTCCTTGACGGAGACGACGATCCTGTCGCCCACGCCGGCGTAACGGCGTTTGGCCCCGCCGAGCACCTTGATGCACATGACCCGGCGGGCGCCGGAATTGTCGGCGACGTCCAGGTTAGTCTGCATCTGGATCATGACTGGCGATCTCTCAGGCTTGGGCCGCGCCGCCCTTGGGCAGCACTTCCCAGGTTTTGGTCTTCGACTTCGGCGCGCACTCGATGATCCGGGCGATCTCGCCGGCCTTGTAGGCGTTGGCCTCGTCGTGAGCGTGGTACTTCTTCGACCGGCGGACGGTCTTTTTCAGCACCGGGTGCAGGAAGGTCCGCTCGACCTTCACCACCACCGTCTTGTCGCCCTTGTCGGAGACGACCACGCCCTCGAGAATTCGTTTCGGCATCGATCGGGCTCCTTAGGCCTGCGCCTTGCCGCGCAGCACGGTCTTGATGCGCGCGATATCCTTGCGCACCTGGTCCACGCGGTGGGTCTTCTCGAGCTGGCCCGTCGCCCGTTGGAAGCGCAGGTTGAACTGCTCCTTCTTCAGGTTGATCAGCTGCTCGCTGAGCTGGTCGGGGGTGAGCCCCCGGACATCGTCGATCTTCATCACGCGTGCTCCTGGGCGGCCGCGTCGATGCGGGTGACGATCTTGGTCTTGACCGGAAGCTTGGCCGCGCCGAGGCGCAGCGCTTCGCGGGCCACGTCGTCGGGCACGCCGTCCACCTCGAACATGATCCGGCCGGGCTCGACGCGCGCGGCCCAGAACTCGACCGAACCCTTGCCGGAGCCCATGCGGACTTCCGCGGGCTTTCCGGTGACCGGCACGTCCGGGAAGATTCGGATCCATACGCGGCCCTGACGTTTCATCTGGCGGGTGATCGCCCGCCGCGCGGCTTCGATCTGGCGCGCGGTGATCCGCTCGGGCTCCATCGACTTCAGCCCGTAGGAGCCGAAGTTCAGCAAGGCGCCCCCCTTGGCCATGCCGGAGATGCGACCCTTGAACTGCTTGCGGTACTTGGTCTTCTTCGGAGACAGCATCGGTCAGGCCCTTAAGCGTTCTGCGGCTCGCCGCGGCGTTCGCGGCGCGGACCGCGGTCCGGCCGATCGCCCCGCTCACGCCCGCCGCCTTCTCCGGCCGGCCCGCTCTCGCCCGCCAGCCGCTTGTCGAGCGCCATGGGGTCGTGCTCCAGCACTTCGCCTTTGAAGATCCACACCTTCACGCCGATGATGCCGTAGGTGGTCCTGGCTTCGGTCACGCCGTAGTCGACGTCGGCGCGCAAGGTGTGCAGCGGCACGCGTCCCTCGCGGTACCACTCCATCCGGGCGATCTCGGCCCCGCCGAGACGGCCGGAGACGTTGATCCGCACACCCTTGGCGCCCAGCCGCATGGCGGACTGGATGGAGCGCTTCATCGCGCGGCGGAACGCCACCCGCCGCTCCAACTGCTGGGCGATGTTCTCAGCCACCAGCTGGGCGTCCGTTTCGGGCTTGCGCACCTCGACGATGTTGAGGTGGACCTCGCCGTCGGTCATCGCCGCCACGTCCTTGCGCAGCTTGTCGATGTCGGCGCCCTTCTTGCCGATGATCACGCCCGGGCGCGCGGCATATATCGTGATGCGGCACTTCTTGTGCGGCCGCTCGATCACGATCCGCGAGACGCCTGCCTGGTAGAGACGCTTCTTCAGCCAGCGGCGGATCTTGATGTCCTCGTGCAAGAGGCGGCCGTAGTCGGCGCCATCGGCGAACCAGCGGGAATCCCAGGTGCGGTTGATGCCGAGACGCAGCCCGACCGGATTGACTTTCTGACCCATCAGGCCGCCTCGCCAAGCTCGCGGACCACGATGGTGATCTCGCTGAACGGCTTTTCGATGCGCGAAGCGCGGCCGCGCGCGCGGGCGGCGAAGCGCTTCATCACCAGGTTCTTGCCCACGAAAGCCTCGGCCACGACGAGGGAGTCGATATCGAGGTTGTGGTTGTTCTCGGCGTTGGAGATCGCCGAATAGAGCGCCTTGCGCACGTCGCGGGCGATGCGCCTGGGGCTGAACTCGAGTTCGTTGAGCGCGCGCTGCACCTTCAACCCCCGGATCGAGGCGGCCACCAGGTTCAGCTTGCGCGGGCTGGTGCGCAGCGTGCGGACCTTGGCCACGGCCTCGGCGGCGGAGAGCCGGCGCGCTTTGGCTTTCTTGCTCATGCCTACTTCCTCTTGGCCTTCCGGTCGGCCGCGTGGCCCGGGAAGTACCGGGTGGGCGCAAACTCGCCCAGCTTCATGCCGACCATGTCTTCGGTGACCAGCACGGGCACGTGCTTCTGGCCGTTGTGGACGCCGAAGGTCAGGCCCACGAACTGGGGCATGATGGTCGAGCGACGCGACCAGGTCTTGATGACGTCCTTGCGGCCGGACCCTTGGACGGCCTCGGCCTTCTTGAGCAGGTATCCGTCGACGAACGGACCTTTCCAAACAGAGCGGGTCATCGGTTAGCGAGCCTTCCGAGCGTGGCGCGAGCGGATGATGAACTTATCCGTCGTCTTGTTGGTGCGGGTCTTGGCGCCCTTGGTCGGCTTGCCCCAGGGCGTGACCGGATTGCGGCCGCCCGAGGTCTTGCCCTCGCCGCCGCCGTGCGGGTGGTCGACCGGGTTCATGGCGACGCCGCGGACGTGCGGCCGGCGGCCCTTGTGGCGGACGCGCCCGGCCTTGCCCATGACCTCGTTCATGTGGTCGGGGTTGGAGACGGCGCCCACCGTGGCCATGCAGCCGTCCGGCACCATGCGCAGTTCGCCCG
>NZ_JAICYI010000075.1 GCF_025934275.1 Phenylobacterium sp. | reverse complement strand
GCCAGGTGATCGGCGGTCTTTACGGCCGCGACTACGTCCCGGAGAAGCCGCGCTTCTATTCGACCAAGGCCAAGAACGCCCAGGAAGCGCACGAGGCGATCCGCCCGACCAGCCTCGCCCGCAACCCCGGGCGCCTGCGGCTCGAGGGCGACCTCGGCCGGCTCTACGAGCTGATCTGGAAGCGGATGATCGCCTCGCAGATGGAATCCGCCCGCATCGAGCGGACCACCATCGATCTGGAGGGCGCCGACGGCCGCACCGGCCTGCGCGCCACGGGCCAGGTGGTCACCTTTGACGGCTACCTCGCGGTCTATGAGGAAGGCCGCGACGATCCCGAGGACGAGGAAGGCGGCCGGCTGCCGCAGGTGCGCGAAGGGGCCGACGCCCGCGTCCTGGCCGCGCGCGCCGACCAGCATTTCACCGAGCCGCCGCCGCGCTACTCCGAAGCGAGCCTGGTCAAGAAGATGGAGGAGCTCGGGATCGGCCGGCCGTCCACCTACGCCTCGATCCTGGAGCGGCTGCGCGACCGCAACTACGTGCGCATGGATAAGAACCGCTTCGTGCCCGAGGACCAGGGCCGGCTGGTGACCGTCTTCCTGGAGGAATTCTTCGGCCGGTACGTCGAATACGACTTCACCGCCGACCTGGAGGAGAAGCTCGACCTCGTCTCGGCCGGCGAACTCGACTGGAAGGCGCTGCTGCGCGAGTTCTGGGCCGAGTTCAGCGCCCGGGTCGGCGAGATGGGCGAACTGCGCACACGCGACGTGCTGGACGCGCTCGACGCGGTTCTCGGGCCCTACCTCTTCCCGCCGAAGCCGGACGGCTCGGATACGCGCGCCTGCCCGCTTTGCGGAACCGGGCGGCTCGGCCTGAAGATGAGCCGGTCCAATCCCTTCATCGGCTGCTCCAATTACCCCGAGTGCCGCTACACCCGACCGTTCGGCGTCCCGGGCGAGGAGGGGCCCAATCCCGACGAGCGCGAGCTCGGCCTCGACCCGGAGACCGGCCTGACCGTCTTCCTGAAAGCCGGGAGGTTCGGTCCCTATGTGCAGCTCGGCGATGGCGAGAAGCCCAAGCGCGCGTCGCTGCCGAAGGGCTGGAGCCCGGCCGCGATGGACCTCGAGAAGGCGCTCCGGCTCCTCAGGCTGCCACGCGAGGTCGGGCCGCACCCGGAAGACGGGCAGATGATCCTGGCCGGCATCGGCCGCTATGGGCCGTTCGTGCAGCACAACGGCGCGTACGCGAACCTTTCCGGCGTCGACGAGGTGTTCGAGGTCGGCGTCAACCGCGCGGTCGCCCTGCTGGCCGAGAAGCGCGGAGCGGCGGCCGCCCGGCGCGGCGGCGAGCCGACCGCGCTGAAGGAGCTCGGCCCCCACCCCGCCGACGGCCAGCCGGTGCGGGTGCTGGCGGGCCGCTACGGGCCCTACGTGAAGCATGGCGCGACCAACGCCACCATCGCGCGCGGGACCGATCCTCACGGCCTCAGCCTGGACGACGCCGTCAAGCTGATCGCCGAGCGGGAGGCCAAGGGTCCGGCGAAGAAGGGCGGCCGCGGCGGCGCTCGCGGGCGCAAGCGGGCGAAGGCGGAGGCGTAACCGCTCATGCCGCGGACGCGAGCCAACGGGATCGAGGTCTATTTCGAACGGGCCGGCTCGGGCCCGCCGCTGCTGTTCATCTCCGGCACCGGCGGCGACCTGCGCAACAAGCCCAATGTCTTCGATGGGCCGCTGCCGAAGTCCTTCGAGGTGCTGGCCTACGACCAGCGGGGCCTGGGCCGCACGGAGAAGCCCGATCTCGCCTATTCCATGGCCCATTATGCCGACGACGCCGCGGGGCTGATGGAAAGCCAGGGCTGGGACCAGGCTTCGGTCATCGGCGTCTCGTTCGGCGGCATGGTCGCCCAGGAGCTGGCGCTCAGGCATCCGGACCGCGTGAGGCGGCTGGTGCTCGCCTGCACCTCGCCGGGCGGGGCCGGCGGCGCCTCCTTCCCGTTCCACGAGATCGAGCATCTCAAGGGCGAGGCCCGCGCCCGCCACCTGATCCCGATCTCCGACACGCGTCGCTCCGACGAATGGGCCATGGCGCATCCCGAGACCTACGCCCAGCTGGTGGAGATGGGCAGCGCCGCCCCGTTCGCCGACGAGCCCGGCCACGCCATGGGCGCGCACCGCCAGCTCGAGGCCCGCGCCGCCCATGACACCTGGGAACGCCTGCCGCAGATCCGCTGCCCGGTGCTGATCGCCGCCGGCCGTTACGACGGCATCGCCCTGCCGGAGACGCAGGAACGGATGGCCGGGCGCATCCCCGGCGCCCAGCTCAGGCTCTTCGAGGGCGGCCATCTGTTCATGATCCAGGACCGCACGGCGATCCCGGCCATGGCCGAGTTCCTGCTGGGCGGCTGAGGCTCGTTCCGGGGGGAAGGTCAGCCGGCGGCGAGCTCGAGGATCTCGACGATGTCCTCCGGGCCCTTGATGGGTCGCGGATTCGCCCGCACGCCGGCGTCGTGCATGGTGTGCTCGGCGATCGCCTGGAACTTGTCGGGCGTGATGCCGACGCTCTTCAGATCGGTGGGAAGCCCGAGCCCCTGGGCCAGACGGCGCACGGCCGCCGCGGCGGAGAGCCCGCCGGCCCCCATCAGCTCGGCGACCAGCGCCTGCCGCTCGGTTCCGGCCGCCTCGTTCCACGCGAGCACCGCCGGCAGCGCGACGCAGCTGGTGATCCCGTGCGGGACGCCGTAGCTGCCGCCCAGGGTATGGCCGATCGCGTGGCTCGCGCCCATGCCGCGGCCGGCGCCGGCCCCGCTGATCGCCAGCCACATGCCGAACTGGCATTCCTGGCGTGCGTCGAGGTCGGCGGGATCGGCCTTGCTGGCGGCCAGGCCGGCGGCCAGGCGCCTCAGGCCATCCGCGGCGAGCGCGTCGGCATAGGGCGCGCGGATCGGATTGCAGAGCTGCTCGACGGCGTGGTCGACCGCCTTCAGGCCGGTGGAGAACCACAGGGCCTCCGGCGTGGCGAGCGTCATGGCCGGATCCAGGATCACCGCCCGCGGCGCGAGCAGCGGATGGGTGTAGCCCTCCTTGGCGCGCTTGGCGGTGTCGGTGACGCCGGCGAAGGCCGTGAACTCGGCGGCGGAGAGGGTCGTGGGGATCGCGACCATGCGCACGCCGGGCGGGATCTTGGCGACGTCGACACGGTCCGGCCCGCGGCCCGCGCGGTAGGGATCGAGCTCGTCGGGCCGGCCCAGTCCGGCCCAGAGCGCCAGCTGCATGACCTTGGTGGCGTCGATCACCGAGCCGCCGCCCAGCGCCACCAGCAGGTCCGCCCGCCGCCGCCGGGCGGCCTCGGCCCCGGCCACCACCGATTGCCGCGGCGAGTGGGCCGGAACGCCGGCGACGATGCCGACGCAGAGCTCGCCCAGCTCCTTGGCGAGCTGCGCGGCGAGGCTCTCTCCCAGCGAGCGAGGGGTGGTGATCAAGAGCCGCACCAGGCCCGCGGCGGCGGCGAACTCGCGCAGCGCCTCGGCGGCCGGTCGGCCGTAGGCGACGACATCCTGGCGGGGGAAGCGGTGGGCGCCGATCAGCATGGGAACCTCGTGGCGGACGGCGGAAGCGGCGGCTAAGGAACCGCGTTCAAAGGTGCTAAGCAACGCCTGTCGATGGCCAGGTCCCCAAAAGCCCGTCCGCCGCAGGGCCTTCCCGATCGGGAGACCCTGGTCGCCTATCTGCGCGAGCACGGCGAGGCCGATCGCAGCGCGATCGCGCGCGCCTTCGGCCTGAAGGGCGCCGACCGGCGGGCGCTGCGCGAGATGTTGCGCGACCTGCAGGGCGAGGGCGCGCTCGGCCGCCGCGGCCGCAAGGGCTTCGCCGAGCGCGGGGCTCTTCCCGAGGTGGGCGTCGTCAATGTGGCCGAACGCGACCCGGACGGCGACCTCCTGGTCAGGCTGACCAAGGCCGAGGACGCCCCGCTCGTGGCGCTTGCGCCCGACCGCAAGGGGGAGGCCGGCCAGGCGCCGGGACTGGGCGACCGGCTGCTCGTCCGCTTCGTCCGGCTGGAGAGCGGCGAGGTCGAGGCCCGGCTGATCAAGCGGCTGGGCCAGAGCGCGCATCGCGTGCTTGGCGTCGTGCGCAGGGGCCGCGGCGAGATCCGCGTCGAGCCGGTCGACCGCCGGGCCAAGGAGACCCTGGTTCTCGATCCGGCCGAAGGCGGCGCACTGCGCGATGGCGATCTCGTGGTCGCCCAGGTCGGCGCATCGCTGGCGCGCTACGGCCCGCACCGCGGCAAGCTGCTGGAGGTGGTCGGTCGCGAGGACGAACCTCGCGCCGCCTCGCTGATCGCCATCCACACCCACGGGATCCCGACCGGCTTCTCGGCCGCCGCCATCGCCGAAGCGGAAGCCGCCCAGCCGCCGGGGCTCTCGGGCCGCGAGGACCTGCGCCAGGTTCCGCTGATCACCATCGATCCGGCCGACGCCCGCGACCACGACGACGCCGTCCATGCCGAGCCGGACACCGATCCCAAAAACCCCGGCGGGTGGATCGTCTGGGTCGCGATCGCCGACGTGGCGGCCTACGTGCGGCCGGACTCGGCGCTGGACCGCGAGGCGCGCGAGAAAGGCAACTCGGTCTATTTCCCCGACCGCGTCGAGCCGATGCTCCCCGAACGGCTCTCCAACGGACTCTGCTCGCTGCGCGAAGGCGAGGCTCGGGCGTGCCTCACGGTGCGGATGGTGTTCGGCGCCGACGGGCGCAAGCGGTCGCACCGTTTCCACCGCGGCCTGATGCGCTCGGCCGCCAAGCTCTCCTACGAGCAGGCGCAGGCGGCGATCGAGGGCGTCACGGACGACAAGACCATGCCGCTCCTGCAGCCCGTCCTGCAGCCGCTGTGGGCGGCCTACGCCTGCCTGAAGAAGGGCCGCGATATCCGCTCCCCGCTCGCCATCGAGAGCCTGGAGCGGAAGATCCACATGGACGAGATGGGCCGCATCGTCTCGATCATCCCGCGCAGCTCGCTCGAGGCGCACCGGCTGATCGAGGAGTTCATGATCCAGGCCAACGTCTGCGCCGCCGAGACGCTCGAGGCCAGGCGAACGCCGTTGATCTACCGGATCCACGATGCGCCCAGCCCGGAGAAGCTGCAGGCGCTGGTGGACTTCCTCGACACTCTCGGCATCCCCTGGACCAAGGGCGAGGCGCCCAGGACCAGCCGCTTCAACCAGTTGCTCGACCAGACCCGCGACACGCCCAACGCCGAGATCGTCAACGAGGTGGTGCTGCGCACCCAGATGCAGGCGATCTACGCGGCCGAGAACATCGGCCACTACGGCCTGAACCTCGCCCGCTACGCGCACTTCACCTCGCCGATCCGCCGGTATGCGGACCTGATCGTCCATCGGGCGCTGATTCGGGCGCTCGGGCTGGGCGACGACGGCCTGACCGACCGCGACGCCGCCGCGCTCAAGGAGACGGCGGAGAAGATCACCTTCGCCGAGCGGCGGGCGATGGCCGCCGAGCGCGACGCGACCGACCGCTATGTCGCCGCCTTCCTGTCCGACCTGGTCGGCGCGGAGTTCGCGGGCAAGATCACCGGGGTGACCCGCTTCGGCCTGTTCGTGCGGCTGGGCGACACCGGGGCCGACGGCCTCGTGCCGGTCTCCAGCCTGGGCGGCGAGTACTTCGTGCACGACGACCGGGCGCACGCGCTGGTGGGCGAGCGGACGGGCGCGCGGTGGCCGCTCGGCATGAGCGTGCGCGTGCGGCTCAGGGAGGCGACGCCGATCACCGGCGGGCTGTTGTTCGAGATGCTGAGCGAGCCTGCGCCGGCCGACAGCTCGGCGCCGCGACCGAGGCTCGGGGTGCGGGCCCGCGGCGAGCGGCGGCCGGGCGGCGGCCATCGTCCGGGCAAGTCCGGCCGGCCCAAGAACATCCGGACCGGCCGCAAGGGCGGGCCGCGGCGCTAGGCGGTCTCGGCGGCGGGTTTCATCGTCCGCTCGATGACCAGGACGATCGCCGGGATCAGGACCCAGCAGAATTCCGCCGGCCGCAAGGCGCCCGTCGTCGCCACTGCCAGGAGGCCGATGGCGAAGGCGATCCCGGGGCTCGCGGCCCGCATCGCCCGATAGAGCCGCTCGCGCCGGGTCGCCCCGCCGACCAGCATGCCGCCCTTGCGGAACACCACCAGCACCAGGGCGACGTTGGCCGCCGAGATCAGCACCAGCAGGCCGCAGTAGAAGCCCCAGATGAACGGCTCGTCGAAGCTGCGGCCGATCCAGCCGGTGGCGAACGGGATCAGGCAGACCGGGAACAGGAAGACCAGGTTGACGATGGCGCTCGGCCAGTCGAAGCGCAGCAGCCGGCGCATGGTGTTGAGGTGCGCGATCCAGAAGACGCTGATCACGGCGAAGCTCAGCGCCAGCGCGAACAGGTGGCTGCCCATGCCCTGCATGTGCGTCGGATCGCCGGGCGGGTTGTTGAACGGCGGCGGCTTCATGTCGAGCACCATCAGGGTCAGGACGATCGCGAACACCGCGTCGGTGAAGAACAGCATCCGGTGCAGGAGCCGCTCGTTCAGCGTCTCGTGCGCGGTTCCGACCGGGCCTTTCGCCATGGTCCCCTCCCCGAACCTCCGCGGCATTAGCGCGCCGGATCGCGGCTTCCGCAAGGACAGGGTTTCCACCGCGGCGGGCCAAGTCATACAGTTGTTCGCATGAGCGAAGCGCCCGCCGAACCGCGAAAGCCCGAGGGTCCGCCCCGCATCCCCGGGACGCGGGCCGTGCGTCCCAAGAACGCCGCCACCGTGATGATCATCCGCCGCGACGGGCCCAAGCCCCGCGTGCTGATGGGTCGCCGGCACGGGGGCCATTCCTTCATGCCGGACCGCTGGGTGTTCCCCGGCGGGCGCATCGACCGGGCCGACTATCACGCCCCCTACGCCAACGATCTGCGGGCTGACGTGGCGGCGGTGTTCGACGCCTACCTGAAGCCCGGACGCGGGCGCGCCCTGGCGCTGGCGGCGATCCGCGAGACCTGGGAGGAGGCGGGCCTGCTGCTCGCCCGCCCCGGCCCGGCGCGTCCGTCCGCCGGCCCCTGGCGCAGCTTCGTGGAGCAGGGCGCCCTGCCCGACCTCGAGGCGCTCGACGTGGTCGCCCGCGCGATCACCCCGCCGATGGTCGGCAAGCGCTTCGACACCTGGTTCCTGGTCGCCGACGCGGAGCGGCTGATGAGCCTGGAGCGCCAGCCCGACTGCGGCGAGCTGGAAGAGATCGCCTGGGTGGATTTCGACGAGGCGCAGGCCCTGCCGCTCCCCAGCGTCACCCGCATGATGATCAAGGAGAGCGTCGAGCGGATGAAGGATCCCGCCCGGCCCAAGCCCTTCCTGCGCTTCAGGGCCGGCGGGATGCGCCCGGCGCACCTCTGAACCCTGCGACATTGACTTTGGGGCGCGGCTCCGTATTTTCCGCGCCTCTTCCGAACACCCGCCGGCGGCTCAGCCCCGCCGGCCCGCCCGAGGACGTCCATGGCGAAGCCCGCCTCCATCAAGATCCGCCTGAACTCCTCGGCCGACACCGGCTACTTCTACGTGACCAAGAAGAACGCGCGGACCAAGACCGATAAGCTGGTGCTGAAGAAGTACGATCCGGTCGCGCGCAAGCACGTCGAATTCCGCGAGGGCAAGATCAAATAATCGGGCGAACCGGCTGTTTCCATTGAAAACGCCCGGCCGCTGGTCGGGCGTTTTACGTATCAGGCCGCCCGCGCGATCACCCGGTTGCGGCCGGCCGACTTGGCTTCGTACATCGCCTCGTCCGCCCGGCGCAGCAGGGCCTGGGGCGTGTCCTCCCCGCTGAGGCTCGCGGCGACCCCGATCGAGATCGTCACCGACAGCAGCTCCTGCCCGCCGAGCACGCGGAACGGCGAGCCGGCCACGTGCAGCCGGATCCGCTCGGCGATCCGGCGGGCGTCCTCCAGGAGGGTGTCGGGCATCACCACCACGAACTCCTCCCCGCCATAGCGCACCGGCAGGTCGATCGCCCGGACGTTGGAGGCGAGCCGGATCGCGAACTCGCGAAGCACTTCGTCGCCGACCTGGTGGCCGAAGCTGTCGTTGACCTTCTTGAAGTGGTCGATGTCGATGACCAGGCAGGCGAACGGCTCGCCGCCGGCGCCGGCGCGGCGACTGAGCGCGTCGAGCCGTCCCTCCATGTAGCGGCGGTTGTGCAGCCCGGTGAGCTGGTCGGTGACGGCGAGCTCCAGCGACTGGTCGAGGTTGTCGCGCAGGTAGTCGGTGTAGCGTTTGCGGCGGATCTGGGTGCGGACGCGCGCGGCGAGCTCCTGCGGGTCGATCGGCCTGGCCAGGATGTCGTTGGCGCCGATCTCCAGCGCCTTCACCACCCGCGGGCGGTCGTCGGAATCGATGATGGCGAGCACCGGGACGGTGCGGCTCGCCTCGTCCGAACGGAGCTGGGCCACCAGGCGAAGGCCGTCGAACGCCCTGGCGGAGGTGTTGACGATCACCAGGTCCACCCCGGCGCGGGCGGTTAGCAGGGCCTTCTCGGCGTCGGTCTCGGCGATCGGCCGGTGCTCGACGGCGAGCTCGGCGCAGATCCGCTGCGCCTGGCGCGGATGGTCGTCGACCACCAGGATGCGGCCGCCCGCGCCGCCGAGCCGGGCGTGCGCGCCGGCGATCACCCCCATGCGGCGGCCGGAGGCCTCGCGCTCGCGCAGCTCGTCGATCACCGCCTTCAGCCGCGTGAGGCTGCGCACACGCGCGAACAGCATCATGTCGTCGATCGGCTTGGTCAGGAACTCGTCGGCCCCGGCCTCCAGCCCCGCCACCCGGTCGGCGCGGCCGTCCAGGGCGGTCACCAGCACCACCGGGATGTGTCGCGTGGCGGGATCGTCCTTCAGCCGGCGGCAGACGGAGAAGCCGTCCATGCCCGGCATCATGACGTCGAGGAGCACGATATCCGGCTGTTCGGCCGCGGCCAGCGCCAGCGCCGTCGGCCCGTCGCCCGCGGTCAGGACCTCGTAATATTCGGCCGCCAGCTTGGCTTCGAGCAGCCGGACATTGGCTTCAATGTCATCGACGACCAGGATGCGGGCGGACATGGTCTCAGTCCAGCAGCCGGCGGATGGTGTCCAGGAAGTGGGAGACCGAGATCGGCTTGGAGATGTAGCCCTCGCAACCGCCCTCGCGGATGCGCTCCTCGTCGCCCTTCATGGCGAAGGCGGTGACCGCCACCACCGGGATGTGCGACAGGTCCTCGTCCTCTTTCAGCCACTTGGTGACCTCGAGCCCCGAGATCTCCGGCAGCTGGATGTCCATCAGGATCAGGTCGGGATGGTGCTCGCGGGCGAGCGCGAGCGCCTGGAGACCCTCGCGGGTCTGCAGGGTTTCGTACCCCTGAGCTTCGAGCAGATCATGAAAGAGCTTCATGTTCAGCTCGTTATCCTCGACGATGAGGACCTTCTTGGCCATTCGAGACCCGGCGCTGTTCTTGAGGCCGGTCCGCGTATTTTGCGGCCGCCCCCACCTTGGCGCATTCAGCACGCCCATATCCTTAAACTTCGTTAGCCGCACCCGGAGCGCCCTTGGTCGATCCTGCCGCCCTGTCCCCGCCACGCCTTGAAAACCTGGGACTTTCCCGGGAACGCCCGCTGGTGATCGTCGATGTCGACGAGGTGCTGGGCCTGTTCATGAAGGGCTTCGGCGGCTTCCTCGCCGAGCGTGGCTACGACTTCCGAATCGACCGTTTCGCGCTGTTCCAGAACATCTACGCCGCGGGCGCGGCCGAGCATCTGGACCTGGAGACCGGGCGGGCCTTGTTCAACGAGTTCTTCGCCGGCCATTGCGGGGAGATCGAGCCCGCGCCCGGGGCGATCGAGGCGCTGAACCGGCTCTCCCGCCGCGCGGAGATCCTGATCCTCTCCAACGCCCCGCCGCAGGCCGAGCAGCTCAGGGGCGCGTGGCTGAGGAAGCATGGCCTGTCGCATCCGCTGATCCTGAGCTCGGGACCGAAGGGGCCGATCACGGCGGGGCTGGTCGCCCAGACGCCGCAACGCACCGCCTTCGTGGACGACCTGCTGCCGAACCTCGATTCCGTGGCCGAGCATGCGCCGGGGACCGCCACCTACCAGCACGTCGCCGATGAGCGCCTGCGGCCGCTGGCCCCTTCCGCGCCCGAGCGGCACCCGCGCATCGACGACTGGGCCGAACTCGCCGCGGCGATCGAGCAGGCGGTCTCACGCTAGCGCGCGGGCGCGGTCTGGTCCTGGCGCACGAACACCGCCGCCCAGAAGTCGCCGTAGAGCTTCTTCCAGCCGGGCTTGGCTTCCATGGCGCGGGCCAAGGGCTCGCGGGGCGACAGCAGCATCCAGGCGAAGTGGTACTTGGCGATCGCCTGGTCGAGCTCGGGCTGGTCGCCGCGCATCAGGTGATTGTGCAGGCGCATGAAGTCGTCGCCGTACATGTCGGCGCGGCCGTCGATGAACGGCTTCAGCCCATGGAAGATCAGGTAGCCGCCGAAATCGTAGGTATTGAGCACCGGCTGGCTGAGGAGCTGGGCGGGCACATGCGCCATCGCCGACTTGGGCGTGACGAAGTCGTCGCCGCGCTGCGCCGGATAGACGAAGCGGATGCCGATCATCACCAGCGCCGCGAGCGCCAAGGCGGCGAGGCCGCCGGCGAGCCGGATCCTGGGCGGCGGCCGCTGGCCGAGCGCGCGGGCCAGAGGCTCGGCCAGGATGAGCGGCGCGGTCGCGCCCAGCACGATCTGGTAGCGCTGATGGATCAGCGTCAGATGCAGCAGCAGCAGGAGCAGCAGCAGGCGGAACGTCGGCACGCGGAGGCCGCGGGCGAAGCCCATGTAGAGCGCCGCGAGCAGCGCGAACTCCAGCGGCTGCGGCGTGCCGAAGCTCAGCGGCTTCCACTCGCCGATGTTGTAGAGCGTCTGCATCGACATGATGCGGATCGGGTAGACGAGGCCGAACACGCCGTGCGGCGTGGCGCAGGCGGCGACGAGCGTCGCCACCCCGAACAGCGCCCAGTCCCGCAGGGTCTTCCAGCGGTCGAGCGCCGGATCGAACAGCGCCTCCAGCCCGAAGACCCCCGCCAGTAGGAAGCCGAAGATGAAGCTGCCGTGCAGGTTGGCCCAGACGACCATCACAAGCGCCGCCCAGAGCGGCGGCGCCCGGCCCGCCTCCCGCGCGCGGATCATCAGCATCGTCCAGGCGACGAGCGGCGTCAGCGCCAGGAGGTGCGGCCGCGCCAGCAGTCCGCCGGTCATCGTCGAGAAGCTGAGCACCAGCAGGATCGGCAGCGTCAGGCCGGCGAGCCTGCGGGCGGCGGCATAGGCCATCAGGCCGGCGGTGGCCGCCGCCGAAAGGCTGAACAGCACCAGGATCCCGTTCCAGCCCGCCGCCGCGTACGCCAGCGCCATCAGGATCTCGGAACCCCACTCGTGGGTCATCCAGGGCTGGCCTAGGTGGGTGTAGGAGAAGACGTCGCGGCGCAGCACCTCGTGGTGCGCCAGCATCCAGCGGCCGGCGGCGATGTGCCAGTAGGTGTCGCCGTCGTTGAAGACGTCGTGGGAGAACATGACCACGCCGAAGGCCGCGGCGCAGGCGATCGCGAGGACGAGCGCCGACAAGTGCCGGTCGAACCAGCCCCGGGCTCCTGCGTCGTCGGGAATCGCTGCCGCGGTCATGCGGGCAAGCTAAGCTGCGCGGCGTCGCGAGGCACAGCGGAACAAATCAGGTATGTCAGGGCGCATGATCCGCATCGGGGTCGACTTCGGCGGCACCAAGATCGAGGCGGCGGCGCTGGACGCCGAGGGCCGCTTCCAGGCGCGCGTGCGCGGCCCCTCGCCCGCCGACTACCAGGACGGCCTCGAAGCGGTGAAGGCGCTGGTCGAGGAGACCGAGCGGCAGGCGGGCGGGCGGGCCGAGCGCATCGGCGTCGGCGGCCCGGGCTCGGCCTCGCCGGCGACCGGCCTGATGCGCGGCGCCAACTCCACCCAGCTCAACGGCCGGCCGTTTCCGCAGGACCTGGCGCGCACGCTGGGCCGAGCGGTCCGGTACGCCAACGACGCCAACTGCCTGGCGCTGTCGGAAGCGACCGACGGGGCTGCCGCGGGCGCCCGGGTGGTGTTCGCCGCGATCCTCGGCACCGGCGTGGGCGCCGGCCTCACGGTCGAGCGGCGACTGATCGAAGGCCGCAACGCCTTCGCGGGTGAATGGGGCCACATGCCCCTGCCCTGGCCGACCGCGGCGGAGCATCCCGGCCCGCTCTGCTGGTGCGGCAGGCGCGGCTGCCTTGAGCTGTTCGTCTCGGGCCCCGGCCTGGCGCTCGATTGCGGCGGGGCGGCGTCGGGCGAGGCCGTGATCGCCGCGGCGCGCGCGGGCGAGGCCCCGGCCACAGCGGCCTTCGAGCGCTACCTCGATCGCCTGGCCCGCGGCCTGGCCGTGGTCTGCGACATCCTCGATCCGGACATGATCGTCCTGGGCGGCGGGCTCTCCAACGTCGAAGAGCTCTATCCGGCCCTGCCGGGCGCGATCGCGCCGCATGTGTTCTCCGACGTCTTCGCGACGCCGGTGGTTAGGGCGCAGCACGGCGATTCCTCGGGCGTGCGCGGGGCGGCCTGGCTGTGGCCGATCGCCTCATGACCGCCTTCTGCCGCGACTGCTTCTGGAGCGGCGACGAGCCCGCCCGCCGCTGCCCGGGCTGCGCCTCGCCGCGCACGGTCGCCCATCCCGAGCTCGACCGGCTGGCCATCGCCCACATGGACTGCGACGCCTTCTACGCCTCGGTCGAGAAGCGCGACCGCCCGGAGCTGCGCGACCGGCCGGTGATCGTCGGCGGCGGCAAGCGCGGGGTGGTGACCACCTGCTGCTACATCGCCCGCATCTCCGGCGTGCGCTCGGCGATGCCGATGTTCAAGGCCCTGAGGGCCTGTCCGGAAGCCGTGGTCATCCGGCCGGATTTCGCCAAGTACCGCGCCGAGAGCCGCCGCATCCTGGGCCTCGCGGCCGAGCTCACCCCGCTGATCCAGCCGCTGTCGCTGGACGAGGCCTGGCTGGACCTTTCCGGCACCGAGCGGCTGCACGGCGCCTCGCCCGCCCTGACGCTCGCCCGGCTGCAGGCCCGGATCGAGGCCGGGACCGGCCTCACGGTCTCGATCGGGCTGGCGGCCAACAAGTTCCTGGCCAAGATCGCCTCCGATCTGGACAAGCCGCGCGGCTTCTCGGTGATCGGCCAGGCCGAGGCGCAGGCGTTCCTGGCGCCGCGCAAGGTCGCGATCCTGCCGGGCGTCGGCCCGGCCATGGCGGCCTCGCTCGAGCGGGCCGGCTATCGCACGGTGGGCGAACTCGCCCGCGCCGATCCGAAGGACCTCGCCGCGCACTGGGGCGCGCATGGGCTGCGGCTGGCTGAGCTCGCCGCCGGCCGCGACGCCCGCCCCGTCAATCCCAACGAGGCGCGCAAGGGGATCAGCGCCGAGACCACCTTCGAAACCGACCTCTCGGCGCGCTCCGACCTGGAGGACATGCTTGCGCCCCTCTGCGACAAGGTGGCCCGCCACGCCCGCGCCGACGGGCTCGCCGGACGGGTCGTGACCCTGAAGCTGCGCGCCGCCGACTTCCGGATCGTGACGCGCCGCCGCACGCTGCCGGCGCCCACCCAGACCGCCAGGACGCTGTTCGCGGTCGCCCGCGAGCTGTTGGCGAAGGAGGCGACCGGCCGGCCGTGGCGGCTGATCGGGGTCGGCGTCGCCGACCTCGTGGACGCGGAAGCCGCGGGGGCGGACTTCTTCGCCGACGAGCGCCGCGCCCTGGCCGGCGAGCGGTCCGTCGACGCGCTCAGGACGCGATTCGGCGCCGATGCGGTCACCTCCGGGCGCAGCCTGCGCCTGAAATCCGAGCGCAAGGAGCCATGAGCGTGGGCTTCGCCGCCTCACCGTGAAGCAAAACGCGCGCTTGGGCGGTTATCCGCAGCGGCCGTGACGATTCGGCTCTTCCATCGCCAAATGTTTTCCATATCTAATCGTCGAGGGCCGAAGTGCCGGCGGCGCCAGGAGATCCGTTCGATGGCCGAACGCAAACAAGGTGATGAGGCCACGGGCGTGCGGACGGCGGTGGTCACCCAGACCAAGCCGAAGACGCAGAAACCCTCGATGTATCGGGTGCTGCTCTTGAACGACGACTACACGCCTATGGAGTTCGTCGTGTATATTCTTGAGCAATTCTTCAATAAGTCGCGCGAAGATGCGACTCGCATCATGCTCCATGTGCACCAGCACGGCGTGGGGGTTTGCGGCGTGTACACGTACGAGGTGGCGGAAACAAAAGTCGCGCAGGTCGTTGATACCGCCAGGCGGCATCAGCATCCGCTGCAGTGCACCATGGAAAAGGATTAGCGGCACTTGCCTTCATTCTCGCGCCAGCTGGAAGAGTCGCTTCACCGCGCCGTCGCCTACGCCAACCAGCGCAAGCACGAATACGCGACGCTGGAACATCTGCTCCTCTCCCTTGTCGACGATGAAGACGCCGCCGCGGTGATGCGCGCCTGCGACGTCGACCTGGCGTCGCTGCGCACCACGCTCACCAACTACGTCGACAATGAGCTGCGCTCGCTGGTGGTGGACGACGGCGAGGACGCCAAGCCGACCGCCGGCTTCCAGCGGGTGATCCAGCGCGCGGTGATCCACGTGCAGTCCTCCGGCCGCGAGGAGGTGACTGGCGCCAACGTGCTGGTGGCCATCTTCTCCGAGCGGGAGAGCCACGCCGCCTACTTCCTGCAAGAGCAGGACATGACCCGCTACGACGCGGTCAACTACATCGCCCACGGCATCGCCAAGAAGGCCGGCGCCTCGGAAGCCAAGCCGGTCAAGGGCGCGGAGGACGAGGACAAGCCATCGGTCAAGACCGGCGGCGAGGCGCTTGAGGCCTACTGCATCAACCTCAACGAGAAGGCCAAGCAGGGCAAGGTCGACCCGCTGATCGGCCGCGCCAACGAGGTGGAGCGCTGCATCCAGATCCTCTGCCGGCGGACCAAGAACAACCCGCTGCTGGTGGGCGAGCCCGGCGTCGGCAAGACCGCGATCGCCGAGGGCCTGGCCCGCAAGATCGTCAACAGGCAGGTGCCCGACGTGCTGTCGGGCGCGACCATCTTCTCGCTCGACATGGGCGCATTGTTGGCCGGGACCCGCTACCGCGGCGACTTCGAGGAGCGCGTGAAGCAGGTCGTCAAGGAGCTGGAGAACCACCCCGACGCGATCCTGTTCATCGACGAGATCCACACGGTGATCGGCGCGGGCGCCACCTCCGGCGGCGCCATGGACGCCTCGAACCTGCTGAAGCCTGCGCTGGCCTCGGGCACGCTGCGCTGCATGGGCTCGACCACCTACAAGGAGTTCCGCCAGCACTTCGAGAAGGACCGGGCGCTGGTCCGGCGCTTCCAGAAGATCGACGTCAACGAGCCCACCATCGACGACACGATCAAGATCCTCAAAGGCCTCAAGACCTACTACGAGGAGTTCCACAAGCTCCGCTACACGAACGACGCCATCAAGGCGGCGGTGGAGCTTTCGGCCAAGTACATCAACGACCGCAAGCTGCCGGACAAGGCCATCGACATCATCGACGAGGCCGG
>NZ_JAICYI010000105.1 GCF_025934275.1 Phenylobacterium sp. | reverse complement strand
GTCTTGTGCTGCCAGACGCGGCGGCTGATGGAGTCCGTGTGGCCGATGTAAAGCGTGCCGTTCCGCCGGCTCGCCAGGATGTAGACGTAGAAGGTCATGAACCCCGCCGCTGACAATAAAAGCCGGATCTCCGCTTTCGCGGGGAAGAGCGGAGCATAGGGATGCGCGCGCTTTTGTTCCATCTTTGTTCGTTCACGCCATGATCCCGCCTGGCCGGCTCATCGATATCGGAGGACGGCGGCTGCACCTCTTGGCGGCGGGCGAGGGCGCGCCGACGGTGGTGCTGGAGTCCGGCGGGGGCGGCGGCTCGTCGGTGCAGGACTGGCCGGTGCTGCGGCGGGTGGCGCGGTTCGCGCGCTGCCTGGCCTATGACCGCGCCGGCCTCGGCTGGAGCGATCCGGCGCCTGGGCCTCGCACCTTCGAGGCGATGGCGCAGGACCTCGACGAGCTGCTCGCCGCGGCGGGCGAGCGGCCGCCGTTCGTGCTCGTGGGGGGCTCATTCGGCGGGCTGGTCGTGCGCGCCTACGCCCGGCGGTTCCCTGAGCCGGTCGCGGGGTTGGTGCTGGTCGACGCCGCCGAGGAGGCCAAGTACTTCGCGACGATGGCCGCGATGCGGCCGCGACACGAGGCCGAACTGCGCGAGGCGGCGGCGCGCGCGGCCCGCGGCGAGCTCGCGGCCGAAGCGGAGCCCGCGATCCGCGCCGGAGGGTTCGACGCGGCGACGAGGGCGGCGATGCTCTGGGTGCTGAACCGGCCCGAGCACTTCGAAGCGTCGCTGGCCGAGCTTTCGGCGATCGATGCGGTCCCGTCCGAGCGGCGAGGCGCCGGCGGCTTCGGGACGCTCGGCGAGCGGCCGCTGATCGTGCTGAGCCATGGCGCGCCCTACGCGGGCGAGATGGCGGCGTGGGAGGACGGCTGGGCCGAGGCGCAGGCGCGGCTGGCCGCGCTGTCATCCGCGAGCGCCCACCTCGTCGCGCGCGCGAACGGGCATTCGATTGCGCTGGAGAATCCGGGCCTCGTGGCCGCCGCGATCGAAGCGGTCGTGCGGGCGGTCCGCGGCGAGGCGCTGGACGTCAGCGGGGCGGCCGCTAAGGCGCGCGGCGGCCGCGGACGAAGTGGAGGATCACCAGGATGATCGCGACCAACAGGATCAGGTGGATCGCGGCGGTGGTGATGTGGAAGGCGAGGAAGCCCGCGAGCCACAGGATGACCAGGATGACGGCGATGGCGAGGAACACGGGGGTCGAAGCTCCTTTGAGAGCGCGCACAGGCAGCGCTGGGCTCCCTAATGCGAAGCTCCCCGTCGCGTTCCGTGAAGGCCTGCAGAGCAACCTTGGACGCCGCCCTGGCGTTGGGAAGCCGGGACAGAATGGAAAATCGCGGTGCGGCGTCCGCGCCGCTGGAGGAAATCAACATGAAGGCTCTTATCGTCGCCCTGGCGGCCACCACGGCGCTGAGCGGGGTCGCAGCCCCCGGCCTGGCCGCGGCGCAGCCCGGCTATTACGGCGACCACGACCGCGACCGCGGCGACCGCGACCGGGACCGCCACCGCTACGATCGCGACCGCGACCGGGGCCACCACCACTGGCGCTATTACGGCGGCCGCTACGGCTACAACGGCTACGCCGGCCGTTGGCGGACCGGCCAGCGCTATCCCTACTGGCGCGACAACAGCTACATCGTGACCGATTGGCGGGCCTATAACCTGCCGCCGCCGCGGCCGGGCTACCGCTACTATCGCGACGACAACGGCGACGTGGTGATGGCGGCGATCGCCTCGGGCGTGATCGGCCTGATCATCGGCGGCGCACTGGCCGACAACGACCACCACCACGACTATCGGCGGTGATGCGAAAACCCCTCCCGCAGGCGGCGGGAGGGGACTCCGCGAGTTCAGATCCGGTCCCGGATCGGCGTTCCGGCCGGCCCGTGACCACGCCTATTTGGTGACCGCCGGCGGCTTCACCTGGGCGACGCGCGACTTGGACATGATCTCCGCGAGCTTGGCGGTCGGGTGCGGCAGCTTCGGCGTGGCGGCCACCGAGCCGTAGTGCAGCACGTCCTCGGCGCGGGCCATCTGGAAGTCCTTCTTGACGTCGAAGTTCGCCGGCGGCGCCTCGGCCGGCTCGTGCGGGGCGGCGCGGGTCTTACCCTCCTGGGCGTTCAGCGCGTTGTGGAAGCTGGCCTCGGAGAACTGGAAGGCGCGGTTGGCGATCGCCTGAGCCTCTTCCTTGGTGGAGGCGACCTCCAGGTCAGGCGTGATGCCGGTCTTCTGGATCGAGCGGCCCGAGGGCGTGTAGTAGCGCGCGGTGGTCAGCTTCAACGCGCCGTCGAGGCCGCCGCGCAGCGGGATCACCGTCTGCACCGAGCCCTTGCCGAAGCTGGTGAGGCCGACGATCTGCGCCCGCTTGCGGTCCTGCAGGGCGCCGGCGACGATCTCGGCCGCGGAGGCGGTGCCGGAGTTGATCAGCACCACCATCGGCATGCCGCCGGTGATGTCGCCGGGACGGGCGTTGTAGCGCTCGATGTCGCGCGGATCGCGGCCGCGCTGGGAGACGATCTCGCCGCCTTCCAGGAACAGGTCGGAGACGCCGACCGCCTGGTCCAAGAGGCCGCCGGGATTGCTCCGGAGGTCGAGCACCAGGCCCTTCATGTGCGGGTTCTTGGCCTTCAGGTCGTTGAACGCCTGGGTGGCCTCGTCGGTGGTCTTCTCGCCGAACGAGGAGATCCGCAGGACGCCGTAGTCGCCGTCCATCTTGGCGGTGGCGGTCTTGGTCTTGATGATCTCGCGGACCAGCTTGACGTCGAACGGATCGGTCTTCTCGCGGGCGATGGTCAGCGTCACGGCCTCGCCCGGCTTGCCGCGCATCTCCTTGACCGCGTCGTTGACCGACAGCCCCAGAACGCTCTCGCCGTTGACCGCGGTGATGTAGTCGCCGGGCTTGATGCCGGCGCGGGCGGCCGGCGTGTCGTCGATGGGCGAGATCACCTTGACCACGCCGTCCTCGCTGGTGACCTCCAGGCCCAGGCCGCCGTACTCGCCGCGCGTCTGGTCGCGCATGTCCTGGAAGCTGGCGGGATCGAGGTAGCCGGAGTGCGGATCGAGCGAGGTGAGCATGCCGTCGATGGCCGCCTGGATCAGCTTGGTGTCGTCGACCTCGGTCACGTACTGGTGCTCGACGGTGTCGAGGACGTCGCCGAACAGGCCCAGCATGCGGTAGGTCTTGGCCCGGGGCTCGGCCGAGGCGAGCGCGTGGCTCGAGACGTAGGCCATGGACCCCGCGCCGAGCACGAAGGCCGAAACGCCGATCAGGAGGTACTTCTTCATCGCCGGTCGCAGGCTCCCTTGCGGCGCTCGCCGCCTAAGACACAGGCCCCCTCATAGCGTTTTTGGAGACGCTTAGCCCGCGTTGATCTCAAGCCACCTCGCCGGATTGACCGGGGCGCCCTGGTCTCGGACCTCGAGATAGAGTTCCGGCGAGGATTGTCGAGCATCCGGCATCCATCCGACAGTCTGACCTGCCGCGACGGATTGTCCGACGCTCACCGACGAACGATCCAGCCCTGCAAGCACCAGATGGTATCCACCGGCGAGTCTTAAGATCAAGATCACGCCCCAGCCTTTCACCGGGCCGACGTACTGCACGAGGCCGGCGCCGGGCGCGGCGACCGTGGCGGCGCGCGCGGCGGCGAGGGAGAGTCCGTTCGCGCGGCCGCCGCTCGGCAGCGGCTCGCCGAAGCGGCGGATCACCCGCCCGGAGAGCGGCGCGACGAGCCGCCCGGGCGGGACGACACGGCCGTGCGCCGCGGCCGGCGCCCGCCCGCCGCGCCGCGGCGGCGGCGCGGCCGG